>NZ_JAUOQN010000029.1:0-59075 GCF_030547555.1 Salipiger sp. 1_MG-2023
TGAACTTGCCGCCCTGATCGAACGGCGTGGCAAGCCGGGCATGATTGTCAGCGACAACGGCACCGAACTGACCAGTCGTCCAGAGCGGCCTTCTCCCGGTCGGCTTCGGTTGCATTGCCCTGCAGGGCAAGCAGCCTCAGCGCCCGCTTTTCAAGGCGTTACTCTTCGGCTTCAAGGTCCTCGACCAGTGCTTTGAAGCCGAATTCCGCGACGAACTTCTTCCCCTTGGAATGCTGAAAGGGCTGCTGGGGCAGAATTTTCAGCGCGTCGCGGATGTCATCCCGATTTACGTCTTCGAACGGGACATCTTCGACGAACTCCACCCAGAACTTTTCTGCGACGTTCGCCTTGCTGCCGCTGCCGGACTTCCATTTCTTGCCGGCTTCCTCATCTCCGGTCTGCTCGACCGAGAAGTCGTCGCCGTATCCGGCGATCTTGAGTTCCTTCATGAGCCTGATCCCCTCGAGAAGCGTGATGCCTCGTGGCTTCGCTCTGAGGACCTCCCGCGTTTCGGGCGAGAGATCCCGGAGGTTGATGTTTTCCAGGAGCGGGGGACGCAGCTTGAACCGGAACGCGGTTTCTTCATCGTCGCCCGCAACAACCGACGTCGAGGTCCCGGATGTCGGCGCAGGTGCTTCCGCCGTTGCTGTAGGAGCGTCGGCTTGCGCCGACGGGGGGATGGTCGGCGCCTGAAGTGGGGCAGCTGTCTTGGTTTCGGCCGGCGCGGTGGCTGCCGGCTTAGTCGGCACTGCGATGGAACTCGCGGTCGATGCGACAGCTGCCGGGACGGTCCGGGCCTGAACTGTCATTAGTGCGGAAACCGTGGGCACAACGGCAGCATCCGAAACAGATCTCTCAGCCATCACAGAGCGGAAGGCGGGCGTCGGTTCATCATACAGGCCGGTCTCGCGGCACTCCCGCTCACGGGAGACGTCGAGCAGGACCTTCAGGGCTTCATGTGCGAGCGCGCGCCATTCGGTGGTGCTGTCGTCGAGCGCGAGCGCGCGCCGCAGCACCGCCTGGGTGGCCCGCTCGGCCGCGGCAGCTGCATTGGCGGCCTCTTCCGAGCGTGGGTCGGCCATTGCGCGGGATTCCTCGTGCAGGGCGATCTGGCAGCGCGCCAGTTCTGTCAGCAGGGTCAGGCTGTCTGCGCCGAGGTGGGCCATGCGTCTCTCCGCCATCATGGCGAAACCCCGGTCCGTGAGCGTCGTCAGGGCGCGAACGAGGGGTCTCGCTTCGGAGAGGACGTCGGTTCGCAGCGAGAGGCAGAGCGCAGAACTTTGATCAAGGTTCGATATCTCAACAGTTCTCGCCGGGATACGGCGGCGGAAAGCATAGCCCGAGGGGCGTTTTCGAGGTGGGGGGTATGTGCGAATCCGGCCACGCGGCTGCCTCCGAAAACTTCCAGGGCATCCTCGGAGTCGCGCCCGTGCACGGGTCTGTGCCCGACTTTGTGTACTGGTTTGTGTATCAGAAACGCAAAAACTACTCCCGAGGGAGTGGTTTTTTTGCCAAATCAGTCTCTTGCGAGATTTTTGGCTCCGGCGGTAGGGATCGAACCTACGACCAATTGATTAACAGTCAACTGCTCTACCGCTGAGCTACGCCGGAACTTGTGAGGGGGCGTATAGCAACCGCGACTGACGGGGTCCAGAGGCTTTCAGCAGTTTTTTCCATTTTTCTCGTCACGCCGCGGTGGCTCCATAAAAATAAGCGTTTTCAGACAGCTCTCCGGCAAACGTCACTTGCTGGCGAAGCGACAGATCGACGAGGTGGGCAAAAACGTTGCGCGTTGCTGCGGGCAGCAGGGCCGGGGACAGCCCTGTGTAGATTCGAGCCGTGATCGATGCTGCGCTGCCGCCGCAATGGGTGAGGGCGTCAAGGATCTGGCCTTCGCGCGCGCGTCGGTGGTTTGCCAGAAAGCCGATGCGCTCGGATGGCGCGGGCACCGGCGCTCCGTGCCCGGCGTGCAGCACCGACCAGTCGCGCGCGGTGAGCTTGTCCAGCGAGGACAGGAAGGCCGCGATGTCTCCATCCGGGGGGGATACCAGCGAGGTTGCCCATCCCATGACAAGATCGCCGGAAAACAGCGTGCCGTCCCAGGCAAAGCACAGGTGATTGCCAAAATGCCCCGGCGTGTGCAGCGCTTCGAGCGCCCAGCCGTCGCCCGACAGGGTGGCGCCGTCGGCAAGCACCTCATCCGGCGCGAAGGCGGCATCGACGCCTTCGCCGCCGCCAGCGAGGCCGCTCGCGGCAAGGCGCTGCATGATCGGCGATCGGCCCGCCAGCGCATCGCCAAAGGCGCAGACCGGGGCGCCGGTGGCCTGCGCCAGCGCGCGCGCCAGCGGCGAATGGTCAAGATGGGCATGGGTCACCAGCACTGCTGCAACCCGCGCGCCGCCGATCGCCGCCAGCAGGGCATCAAGATGTTCGGCGTTGTCCGGCCCCGGATCGATCACCGCGACCTCGTCTTCGCCGAGGATATAGCTGTTGGTGCCGCGAAAGGTCATGGGCGAGGGATTCGGCGCAAGGATTCGCCGCAGACCGGGCGCGAGCCAGTCGGCCTTTCCGGGAACGGGATTGAATTCGGCTTGCGGGTCCTGCATCGGTCGGGCTTTCTGTCATCGGTCCGGCGCAAAGGGTACACGGATGTTCGACTGGCTCAAATCCTATATGCCGCGCGGTCTTTACGGGCGGGCGGCGCTGATCCTGTTGCTGCCGGTGGTGACGCTGCAACTGGTGGTCTCGGTGGTGTTCGTGCAGCGCCACTTCGAGGGCGTCTCGTCACAGATGAGCCGCGAGCTAGCGCGCGAAATCCGCCTCGTGCTGGTGGAGCCCGAGCTTGCGGCGCGGCTTGAGCTCGAGGTCAGCGACGTCGCGGCGATGCCGGAGGGGGATGAGCGGCGCTGGTATGATTTCTCGGGGCTGGTGGTGGCCCGCACGCTGCGCGACGCGGTGCCGGGGGTCGACCGCATCCTGCTGCCCGATGATTTCACCGTGACGCTGTATTTGCGCGAGGGGGATCGCATCGTCAAGATCGGGTTTCCGCGCCGCAGGGCGTCCCCAACCAATGCGCACCAGCTGTTCGTGAACATGATGGTGTTCGGCGTTGTCATGACGCTGATCGCGTTCCTGTATCTGCGCAACCAGTTGCGGCCGATCACGCGTCTGGCGGCAGCAGCCGAGGCCTTTGGGCGCGGGCGCAGCGTGCCCTATTCGCCCGCCGGGGCGGTCGAGGTGCGGGCGGCGGGCAGCGCCTTTCTAGACATGCGCAACCGGATCGAGCGTCATATAGAGCAGCGCACCCTGATGCTGTCGGGGGTCAGTCACGACCTGCGCACGCCGCTGACGCGGCTGCGGCTTGGCATTTCAATGCTTGACGACGAGGATCGCGAGCCGCTGGAACGCGACGTCGAAGACATGCAGGGGCTGATCGACGCCTTTCTCGATTTTGCCCGTGGCGACAGCCAGTCCGGCGAGGCCGAGCCGGTCGATCCGGCGGAGTTCCTACGCCACATCGTCGAGGATGCGCAAAGGGCAGGGCGCGCCGTGGTGCTGCGCGAGGTCGAGGGGAGCGGAGAGGTCATGCTCAAACCCGGCGCCATGCGCCGCGCGCTTGAAAACCTCGTGGGCAACGCGGTGCGCCATGGCACGCGTTGCGAGGTGTCTGTGGCGCTTACCGAGCGCAGCCTGCGCTTTCGGGTTGAGGACAACGGCCCGGGCATCGCGCCCGAACAGCGCGGCGATGCGCTGCGCCCCTTCGTGCGGCTCGATCCGGCGCGCAATCAGGACAAGGGCTCTGGCGTGGGGCTGGGGCTGGCCATCGCGGCGGATGTGGCGCGCGCACATGGCGGTATCTTGCGGCTGGGGAAAAGCGATGCGCTTGGGGGGCTGCGGGCGGACATCGTCATCGCACGCTAGGGGCGCATGGTGAGGTTGCTCCGGCGGCAACCCGCGCGTCACCTGACACCCCGCCGAGGCTAGATCATGGCGCCTGCGATGCCCAAACCAATCGCCACGAGCGCAGGAGGCGGTTCGGAGCATTGGCGCCCGCCTGTCTCTGGCACTGACCTTGGCGGTCGTTCCAAGCGGTTCAAAGCCGCCGGAAGGACCGTGCGGGGCGATCAGCTCTCTAGCAGGATCTGACCGCGCGCCTCGACCAGCAGTTCGGCGCGGCGCTGGCGGATCTCTTCGGCGTTGGCCTTGCCACCAAGGTCGGCAACCAGCTTGCGCACCACGTCTTCATGGCCGGCTTCTTCGAAATCGGCCTTGACGACCTCGCGCGCGTAGGCATCGGCATCGGTGCCCTGCTTGCCGAGCAGCTCTGCGGCCCAGAGCCCGAGCAGCTTGTTGCAACGCGCCTCGGCGCGGAAGTTCAGGTCTGCATCGTGAACGAAACGGGCCTCGAATGCGGCTTCGCGATCGTCGAATGTGGTCATGTCGGTCTCTCTCCCCAATCGTTATCAAACGATATAAGGTTTATTGCACAGGGGTGTGTATGCGCAACTGAAACCGTTCGCTTGCGACCGGGCGAGGCATGATTTATAGGGCCTCGAGGACGCAACGTGTTTTCGCTGCCGGTCCCCCTGAAAGGAGTCCCATGGCACGCCGCAAGAAGATCTACGAAGGCAAGGCAAAGATCCTTTATGAAGGCCCCGAGCCGGGGACCATCGTTCAGTATTTCAAGGACGACGCAACCGCTTTCAACGCCCAGAAAAAGGACGTGATTGAAGGCAAGGGTGTGCTGAACAACCGCCTGTCTGAATTTTTCATGACCGGGCTGAACAACATCGGCGTGCCGACCCACTTCCTCAAGCGCCTGAATATGCGCGAACAGTTGGTGCGCGCCTGCGAGATCATTCCGCTCGAGATCATCGTGCGCAACTTTGCCGCTGGCTCGCTTGCCTCGCGGCTGGGTCTCGAAGAAGGCACGCCGCTGCCCCGTCCGATCGTGGAATACTGCTACAAGGACGACAAGCTGGGCGACCCGCTGGTCACCGAAGAGCACATCGCCGCCTTTGGCTGGGCCAGCCAGCAGGATATGGACGACATTCTCAGCCTGTCGCTGCGGGTGAACGATTACCTGTCCGGGCTGATGTATGGCGTCGGCATCAAGCTGGTGGATTTCAAGATCGAAATCGGCCGCGTCTATGATGGCGATTTCCAGCGGCTGATCGTGGCAGACGAGATCTCGCCCGATTCGATGCGCCTGTGGGACATCGAAACCGGCAAGAAGCTCGACAAGGATGTGTTCCGCCGCGATCTGGGCTCGCTGACCGATGCCTATACCGAAGTGGCGCAGCGCCTTGGCGTGATGCCGCGTCAGGCAACCCATGTCAGCAAGCCCACGCTGATCAACTGATCAAGGCGGCGCCCCTGGCGGGCGTCACCTGCAATTTCTGGAAAGATGAAAGGCATGTGCCTTTCGCAAGCGATGGAGAGAGTGCCATGAAGGCTCGGGTTCACGTGATGCTCAAGGATGGCGTTCTCGATCCGCAGGGCGAGGCAGTGCGTCATGCGCTGCTGGGTCTGGGGTTCGACAAGGTTGGCGGTGTGCGTCAGGGCAAGGTGATCGAACTCGATCTGGCCGAGGGCACGACCGAGGCCGATGTCACCGAAATGTGCGAAAAGCTGCTCGCCAACACGGTGATCGAAAGCTATGCCATCGAACTGGCCTGAGACGCTGACGTCTTCGGAAGAGACAGTGGAATGACCGGCTCTGAGCGCCCCGAATGGTTTCTTTCGGGGCGTTTTGGCATGGCATGAGCGACCTGGCCTTCTGGCGCCGCGCTGGCCCCGGGGCGTGGGCGCGTGTCTGGGCCATGCGCTGGCCGGGATTTCGCGCGCAGCGAAATGCCCGGCGCAAGACGGCGGCGAGCGGATTGATGTTCGTGGCAAAGACGGCTAAGGGATCGCAAGGCCGCACAGGACGCCGCGCCGCGTTCCCGGCCTGCGCAGGTTTCGCGGCGGTGGGTCGCGCGCCGCGTTCAGAACAGCAACCGGGCCGCCTGTCGGCCAGTGGAGACCGCCCATGAAAGCTGCCGTCATTGTCTTCCCCGGGTCCAACTGCGACCGCGATCTAGCGATCGGATTCCGCCAGGCGGGGCTCGATGTTCAGATGGTGTGGCACAAGGACACGGCGCTGCCGCAAGGCATCGACATCGTGGGCATTCCGGGCGGGTTCTCGTTCGGCGATTACCTGCGCTGCGGCGCCATCGCGGCAAACTCGCCGATCTGTCAGGAAGTCAAGGCGCATGCCGAGCGCGGCGGATATGTCTTTGGCGTGTGCAACGGCTTTCAGGTGCTGACCGAAACCCGCATTCTGCCGGGCGCCTTGCTGCGCAACGCCGGGCTGAAATACATCTGCCGCACCGTCGGGCTGTCGGTTGCGGAAAGCCAGTCGGTGTTTACCCGCGCCTACGAGGCCGGCGAACAGATTCAGGTTCCGATCGCCCATCACGATGGCAATTACACCGCCGATGCCAAGACGCTGGATCTGCTGGAAGGCGAGGGGCGCGTTGCCTTCCGCTACACCGACAATCCGAACGGGTCGGATCGCGACATCGCGGGCATCCTGTCGGAAAACCGCCGGGTGCTGGGGATGATGCCGCATCCCGAACGGGCCTGCGATCCGCTGCAGGGCAACACCGATGGTGCGCGCCTTTTCGCCCATCTGACCACCGAGCTTGCCAGCGCATGACTTGAGGCCGCCGCCCGCGCAGCGTAATCTGCGCGGCATGGCCAACAGGACACGGGATCAGATCTTGCGACCACGACGACAGGGCCCGCTTGGCTGGCGGGTACGGATTGCGCTTGTCGTTCTGGTGGTTTTCGCTGTGGCGACGATCTGGGTCACCAACCTGACGCTGACCGACCGGTTCACCGAATCCACCCGCAACCGGTCCGAATTGCGGCTGGCGCTGTATTCCGGCAACCTGTTGTCGGAACTGCGCCGCAACGCCATCGTGCCGCAGCTTCTGGCGCGGGATCCGGCGCTGATCGGGGCGCTCAATTCCTCTGATTTCAGCCAGTCCACCCAGAGGCTGATCTCGTATATCGACGAGATCGGCGCGGCATCGCTGATGCTGCTTGACCGCGACGGGCGCACGGTGGCCGCGACCGATCGCAACCGGCTGGGCGAACAGCACCGCAATCTGCCGCATTTTGTCGATGCGCTGCGCTCGAACACCACGGTGTTCACCACGCAGGCGCGCGAGGCGGGGGGCTACAGCTTTACCTACAGCCGCCGCGTCGAAAGCATGAACAGCACCGTCGGGGTGATCGTCGTCGAGGTGGATCTTGCCAAGTTCGAACGCGCCTGGGCGGGGATTTCCGACGCGGTGGCGGTGCTCGACAGCTCTGGCACCATCGTGCTGGCGACCGAACCGCGCTGGCGCGGCCGCACCATGGACGAGGCGCTGGAACGTCAATCCCCCGAAAGCGCCATCGAGCGCGCCATAAAGGCCACCGCCGACTGGACGGCGCTGCCGCCCGACGCCTATCTGCGCGGCGAAGCGGTGATGCGCGTCGACGGGCGCATCCCGTTCCGTGGCTGGACCATGTCGACCTTCACCACCTATTCGTCGGTGCGCGAGCGGGTCAACGCGGTGCTTGCGCTGGAAATCATGGGCTTTGCGCTGCTGGCGGCGTTGGCGTTTTACGCGCTCAGCCGCCGCACGGCGCTGCGCATGGCGCTGTTCCAGCGTGAATCGCTTGAACTGCGTCGCCTGAACGCGCGGCTTCAACGGGAAATCGCCGAGCGCGAGAAGGTGCAGCAAAGCCTCGCCTCGGCAGAGCAGACGCTGGAACAAAGCTCCAAGCTGGCCGCGCTTGGCGAGATGTCGGCGGCTGTCAGCCATGAGCTGAACCAGCCGCTGGCGGCGATGAAGACCTATCTGGCGGGGGCGCGGCTGCTGCTGCGTCGCAACCGCCCTGACGAGGCGATGACCGCCTTTCACCGCATCGACGATCTGATCGAACGCATGGGGGCGATCACCCGGCAGCTGAAATCCTATGCCCGCAAGGGGCAGGATGGGCTGACCCCGGTCGATATGGCCGGGGCGCTGGCCTCGGCGATGTCGATGATGGAACCGCAGCTCAAGGCGCGCCGGATGCGGATCTCGAAGATCCTGCCGGTGGAATCCGTGCGGGTCATGGGCGATCAGATGCGCATCGAACAGGTTCTGGTCAACCTCTTGCGCAATGCCATCGACGCCACCAAATCCGAAGCACAGCCCGAGATCGAGATCATTCTTGCGGGCGGCGAAACGGCGGTGCTCTCGGTGCGCGACAATGGACACGGGATCGAGGATTTCGACAAGCTCTTCGAACCCTTCTACACCACGAAACAACCCGGCGACGGCACCGGCCTTGGCCTTGCGATCAGCTCGGGGATCGTCGCGGATCTGGGCGGCCGGCTCACGGCGCGGAACGGATCCGAAGGCGGTGCGGTTTTCGAAATGCAACTTCCCATCCTGAACGACGGGGCCCAGGCGGCGGAATGACCCGCCCCCCGCAACAGGCAGAGAAAGGCGACGACGCAGAATGACCAAGGCCATGAAGATTGCCATCGTCGATGACGAAAAGGACATGCGACAGTCGATCAGCCAGTGGCTGGCGCTGTCGGGCTATGACACCGAAACCTTTGCCAGCGCCGAGGAAGCGCTTGGCGCGCTGGGGTCGGATTATCCGGGAATCGTGATTTCCGATATCAAGATGCCCGGAATGGACGGAATCCAGTTCCTGCGCAAGCTGATGGGCAGTGACAGCGCGCTGCCGGTGATCATGATCACCGGCCACGGCGATGTGCCGATGGCGGTCGAGGCGATGCGCATCGGCGCTTTCGATTTCCTTGAAAAGCCGTTCAACCCGGACCGTATGTCGGAACTGGCGAAAAAGGCGACCAATGCGCGGCGGCTGACGCTCGACAACCGTGCCCTGCGGCGCGAATTGTCCGATGGCAGCCAGATGATGAGCAAACTGATCGGGCAAAGCGGCGCGATGGAGCGGTTGCGCGAGGATGTGCTCGACCTTGGGCAGGCGGATGGCCACGTGCTGATCGAGGGCGAGACTGGCACCGGCAAGACCCTGATCGCCCATGCGCTGCACGCGGTGGGCAGCCGGGCGGGCAAGAAATTCGTGCTGATCTCCTGCGCGGCGATGGACGAGGATGCGCTGACGCGCCGCCTCTTCGGGCCGATGCAGGACGATGACAGCCGTCTTCCGGCGATGGAAGAAGCGCGCAATGGCACGCTGGTGCTCGAGGATATCGAATCGCTGTCCGACAGCGCGCAGGCGCGGCTGCTCTCGGCGATCAACGATCAGGGCACGCCGCCCGAAACCCGCATCGTGGCGATCTGCAATCTTCAGGACGAGGGGCGCACCTGCGAAAACGCCCTGCGCCCGGATCTGTATTTCCGCCTTGCGGCGCTGAAGATCACAGTGCCGCCGCTGCGGGCACGCGGCGAGGATATCCTGACGTTGTTCACCCGGTTCACCGAAGGCTATTCCGACGAATACGGATGCGACGCGCCGCAGGTCAGCGCGCAGGAGGCGGCGCAGCTGCTTCAGGCGCCTTGGCCGGGCAACGTGCGCCAGCTGATCAATCTGGCAGAGCGCGCGGTACTGCAATCGCGGCGCGGGCAGGGCACCATTGCATCGCTGCTGATGAACGATCACGACGACATGCAGCCGGTGATGACCATCGAGGGCAAGCCGCTCAAGGAATATGTCGAGGCCTTCGAACGGATGCTGATCGACAACACCATGCGGCGGCACAAGGGCTCGATCTCGGCGGTGATGGATGAATTGTGCCTGCCGCGCCGGACGCTCAACGAGAAGATGGCGAAATACGCGCTGCAGCGGGCCGATTACCTGTGATCTGGGGCCGGGCGCGCGGCGCCCGGCTTTCAGACGGCGGCAAGATGGGGCGAGCCCGCCCGGTTCGGCCCGGATAAGCTGTCGTCAGCGCACCCCATCATCAAAACAGCGGCGGCGGCGCATGTCGCACCGCCGCCGAAAATCGGTCCTATCGCTCTCGCCTTGGGGCGGGATCGTCAGCCGTCGTAATCGACCTCTTCGATGAGGCGCAGCGCGTCGGCCCGACGATCGGCCAGCGCCATCAGGTTGACCGGGTCGGCCTCATAGCTGCCCCAGCTTTTCACCAGATCATCCGCTTCGGACCCCGGCGCAACAGGGTATTCAAAGTTGGCGTGAGCATAGATCTCCTGCGCCTCGGGCGAGGTCAGGAATTCCATCATCTTCAGGGCGTTGTCGCGATTGGGCGCGGATTTGGTCATCGCAACGCCCGAGATGTTCTCGTGGGTGCCGCCATCCTCGAAGACGGGGAACAGCACGTTGACCGCCTCGGCCCATTCCTTCTGCTCGTCATCGGACAGCATCTGGCCCATGTAATAGGTGTTGCCAAGCGCGATGTCGCATTCGCCCGACCAGATCGCCTTGACCTGTGCCCGGTCATTGCCCTGCGGCTTGCGGGCAAGGTTCGCCTTCAGCCCTTCGAGCCATGCCTTGGTGGTCTCTTCGTCATGATGGTAGAGATGCGCGGCCGCCAGCGCGACGTTATACGGGTGGGTGCCGGACCGGGTGCACAGCCGTCCGCGCCACTTCGGATCTGCGAGATCCTCATAGCTCGTCACCTCGGAGGGATCGACGCGATCCTTGCTGGCATAGACGATGCGGGCGCGGGTGGTCAGGCCCCACCAGCTGCCATCGGGGGCGTGATACTGCGCCGGAACATTGGCTTCGAGCACCGGGCTGGTCACCGGCTGGGTGACACCGGCGTGGACGATCGCCGCCAGCCGCGACACGTCGACCGTGAACACCAGATCCGCCGGCGAGCGATCGCCCTCGGCCTGAAGCCGTTCGACCATGCCGTCGCTCAGATAGGCGACGTTGACCTCGATGCCGGTCGCCTTGGTGAAGGCCTCGGTCAGCGGTGCAAGCAGTTCGGGCTGGCGGTAGGAATACAAGTTCACCTCGGCGGCCAGCGCGGGCTGGGCCGCCGCAAGCAGGGCGATGACGGGGAGGGCTTTTTGCATCGAGTCGACTCCGGGTCTGCGTAAAAACATGGCGCAGTTAAAGCCTGACAAAAAAGATCAGGTCAAGGCGTGTCGTGAAAAATTAGAGCTTCGCGCTTTTCTCAAGCCGCTTGGCGGCGTCCCACAACCCATCCATTTCCGCCAGCGTGCTGTCTTCGGGGCGCCGCCCCTCGGCGGCCAATGCCGTTTCGATATGGCCAAAGCGGCGGGTGAACTTGGCGTTGGCGGCGCGCAGGGCTGCCTCGGGGTCGATGTCGAGATGGCGCGCAAGGTTGGCCATCACGAACAGCAGATCGCCGAATTCCTCGGCGCGGTGGTCGGGGTCGGTGGCCTCGCGCAGCTCTTGCGCCTCTTCAATCACCTTGTCGATGACCTCGTCGGTGGACGGCCAGTCGAACCCGACCCGCGCCGCGCGCTTTTGCAGCTTCACCGCGCGCAGCAGGGCCGGAAGCCCCATCGCCACCCCGTCAAGCACGCCGCGTTCCGCCTTGGCGGCGCGCTCGGCGGCTTTGATGGTTTCCCAGTCGGCGGTCTGCTGCTCGGGGGTCTTGTCGTTGGATTCCTCGCCAAAGACATGCGGATGGCGCGCCACCATCTTGTCGGACATGGTGTTGGCCACATCGTCGATATCAAACAATCCGCGCTCTGTTGCCATCTGGGCGTGGAACACCGACTGGAACAGCAGATCGCCCAATTCGCCCTTCAGCTCGTCCCAAGCCTCGCGCTCGATGGCATCGGCGACCTCATAGGCCTCTTCGATGGTGTAGGGCGCGATGCTGGCGAAATCCTGCTCAAGATCCCACGGGCAACCAGTCTGCGGATCGCGCAGCCGCCGCATGATTTCAACCAGCCGCGGCATGCCGCCCTTTGGATCGTGAACCAGATCGTCGCTCATGGACTTCCCTCGTGTTTCGGTATTGTGTTCAGTCCTGCGTCACGACAGCCACGGAGTCCACCCATGCCCATCATCAACCGCATCGCCGAATATGCCGCCGAGATGACGGGCTGGCGGCAGCACCTGCACCGCAACCCCGAGCTTAGCCTCGATTGCCATGAAACCGCGCGCTTTGTGGTGAGCAAGCTGCGCGAATTCGGCATTTCGCACATTCACGAAGGCATCGCGCAAAGCGGTGTCGTGGCGATCATCGACGGGCAGGGCGCGGGGCCGGTGACCGGCCTGCGCGCCGATATGGATGCGCTGCCCATGGAGGAGGAAACCGGCGCGGATTATCGCTCGCAGGTGCCGGGCAAGATGCATGCCTGCGGCCATGACGGCCACACCGCCATGCTGCTGGGCGCAGCAAAATATCTTGCCGAAACGCGCCGCTTCAGCGGCAAGGTGGCGCTGATCTTTCAGCCCGCCGAGGAAACCATCGGCGGCGGGCGCATCATGGTCGAAGAGGGCATCATGGAGCGTTTCGGCATCGAAGAGGTCTATGCGCTGCACACCGATCCGGCGCGCCCGCTGGGCTGTTTCTCGACCCGGCCCGGCCCGTTGATGGCGGCGGTCGACGATTTCGAACTGGTGTTGACCGGGCGCGGCGGCCATGCGGCGCATCCGGATGCCTGCATCGACCCGGTGCCCTGCGCGCTGGCCATCGGGCAGGCGCTGCAGACAGTGGTTTCGCGCAACACCGACCCACTGCAATCGCTGGTGGTGTCGCTGACGGTGATCCAGACCGGCTCTGCCAGCAATGTCATTCCTGAAACCGCGCGGCTGGCCGGCACCGTGCGAAGCTTTGATCCGGCCATTCGCGACATGGCCGAACGCCGCATCCGCGAGATCGTCGACGGGCAGGCGCAGGCCTATGGTGTGAGCGCACAGCTCGATTATCTGCGCAGCTATCCGCCAACCATCAACCACGCGGCGCAGACCCGCTTTGCCGCCGATGTTGCGCGGGAAATCTCGCCCGATGTGACCGAAGAGGCGGTGCCCTCGATGGGGGCCGAGGATTTCTCGTATATGCTCGAGGCGCGCCCCGGTGCGTTCCTGTATCTCGGTCAGGGCGTCGGCCCGTTCTGTCATCACCCGAAGTTCGATTTCAACGACGAGGCCGCGCCGATGGGCGCCAGCTTCTTTGCGCGACTGATCGAAACGCGCCAGCCGTTGAATGTTTGAAAATCCAGCAAGACCAGAGACCTGAAAGGACAAGTTGATATGGCACTCGAAGACGCCAAGACCCAGATCGACCATGCTTTCACCCGCGATGACCTCAAGGGGCCAAGCTTCGAGAACGTGTTTGGTGGCGCCATGTCCTTTTTGCGGCGCAAATATACCAAGGATCTGCACGGCGTCGATGTGGCGCTGACCGGCGTGCCCTTCGATCAGGCGGTGACCAACCGCACCGGCACGCGGCTGGGCCCGCGGGCGATCCGCGAGGCATCATTGCTGCAACCTTGCGATGCGCCATATGGCTGGGGCTATGACGTTCTGTCGGAATTCGCGATTGCCGATTACGGTGATCTTGCCTTTGATTACGCCAATGTACCGGCTTTTCCTGAAACGCTGTATAAACATGTGGCCGGCATTCTCGACGCCGGGGCAGCCTGCATCACGCTGGGCGGCGATCATTCGATCACCCTGCCGATCCTCAAGGCACATGCCGAGAAATACGGCCCGTTGAGCGTGATTCAGGTCGATGCCCATAGCGACACATGGGCCGATGACGATTTCTCGCGGATCGACCATGGCACCTTCATGTATAAGGCGGTGAAGCTGGGCTACGTCGATCCGACGCGTTCGGTGCAGATCGGCATTCGCACCGACAATCCCGACACGCTGGGCTTTCACATTCTGGATGCCCGCGAGGTGCACCGCGAGGGCCCCGAGACCATCGCCGCCCGCGTGCGTGACATTGTCGAGCGCCACCCGGTCTACCTGACCTTCGATATCGACGGGCTGGACCCGGCCTTTGCGCCCGGCACCGGCACACCGGTTTGGGGCGGGCTGAGCAGCCATCAGGCGGCGGTGATGCTGCGCGAGCTGGCGGGGATCAACCTCAAGGGCGGCGACGTGGTCGAGGTCTCTCCGCCCTTTGACACCACCGGCGCCACGGCGATCGCGGCGGCGCATGTGGCGACAGAGCTGCTCTGCCTCTGGGGCTGGACACGTCGCAGCGCGGGCTGACACTTTTAGGCGATTTGTCGCGGATCAGAGTGGATCGGCCTTTTCCTGCCACCGGGAATCGTGAAAACAGGGGGCAGCCCGCGTCGACCTGTTGAAAGGAATGCCCTTTGCGGATCATCTTCTGGCTCGTGTTGCTTGCCATCATCGGCGGACTGGCGTGGATCAGGCTTGCCCCGTCGGACCCGGCGGTCTGGCATGTCGATCCGCAGGTTACCGCCGATCAGGATCTGGCCTCTGGGGTGCGTCGCCGCCTGCCGGGCTCCGAGACGACCTTGCGCGCGCTGCACGGCATCATTCTGCAAACCCCGCGCACCGAAGTGGTGGCGGGCGATCCGGCCGAGGGGCGGGTGACCTATGTCACCCGCTCGCTGTGGATGGGCTTTCCCGATTACACCACGATCCAGCTCGAAGACGGCTCGGTCGAGATCTACGCCCGGCTGCGCTTTGGCCAGTCCGATCAGGGGGTGAACCGGGCGCGGGTGCTGGGCTGGATGAACGCGCTGAATGCGCAGGACTGATCGCGCCCCTTGACCGCCCCTCGGGGATCGGGAAAAGAGGGCGCATGATCCCCTCAGACCGCCTTCGGCAAATCCAGGACCGTTTCGAATATCTCGAGGCCCGCATGGCACAGGGCGGCGGCGATATTGCCGCGCTTGGCCGCGAATACGCCGAGCTGCGCCCGGTGGTCGCGCAGATCGCCGAATGGGACCGGCTTCAGGCCGACCTGACCGAAGCGCAGGCCATGCTGTCCGATCCCGAAATGAAGGCGCTGGCCGAAGAAGAGCTGCCCAGCCTGCGCGCCCGTCTGCCCGAAGCGGAAAAGGCGCTGCAACTGGCGCTGCTGCCGCGCGATGCCGCCGATGGACGCCCGGCGATCCTTGAAATTCGCCCCGGCAGCGGCGGCGAAGAGGCGGCGCTGTTCGCGGGCGATCTGGCGCGGATGTACCAGCGCTATTGCGACACGCGCGGCTGGCGCTGGGAGGTGATCGAGGAAGCCCCGACCGAGCTTGGCGGCCTGCGGGAACTGGTGGTGCGCATCGAGGGCGAGGGCGTGTTCGCGCGGCTCAAGTACGAATCCGGCGTGCATCGGGTGCAGCGCGTGCCCGAAACCGAATCCGGCGGGCGCATTCATACCTCGGCGGCGACGGTGGCGGTGCTGCCCGAGGCCGAGGCCGTTGATATCGACATCGCGCCCGGCGACATCCGCATCGACACCATGCGCAGCTCTGGCGCAGGCGGGCAGCACGTCAACACCACCGATTCCGCCGTGCGCATCACTCATATCCCGACGGGCATCGTGGTCACGAGCTCGGAGAAATCCCAGCACCGCAACCGCGAGATCGCGATGAACGTGCTGCGCGCCCGGCTGTTCGACGCCGAGCGGCAAAAGGCGGCCGACTCGCGCGCCTCGGATCGCAAATCGCAGGTTGGCAGTGGCGATCGCTCGGAGCGCATCCGCACCTACAATTTTCCGCAGGGCCGGATGACCGATCACCGCATCGGGCTGACGCTGTATCGACTCGAGGCGATTCTGGGCGGCGATCTCGACGAGATCGTCGATGCGCTGACCGCTGATGCGCAGGCGGCGCTGCTGGCCGAGATGGGCGCGTGACCGGATCGCAGCTGCTGGCCGCCGGGGCGCGTATCCTGACAGAGGCCGGCATCCCCGACGCGGGCCGCGATGCGCGCCGCCTGCTGGCCCATGCGCTTGGCGTGTCTGCGGGGCGGCTGACGCTGTTCCTGCCCGATCCGGTCGAGGAAGCGCGCGCCAGCGCCTTTGATGCGCTGATCCACCGGCGCGCCGCGCGCGAGCCGGTGTCGCATCTGATGGGGGTGCGCAATTTCTATGGCCGCGAGTTCCGTGTCACCAAGGATGTGCTCGACCCGCGCCCCGAAACCGAGATCCTGATCGAAGCGGCGCTGTCTGCCCCATTCGCTACGGTGCTCGACCTTGGCACCGGCTCTGGCTGCATTCTTCTGACGCTGCTGGCCGAGCGCCCCGCCGCCACCGGGCTTGGCACCGATCTGTCGCAGGCGGCGCTGGATGTGGCGGCGAGCAATCGCAGCGCGCTGGCGCTTGAGCCGCGCGCGGCGCTGGCGCAGGGCAGCTGGTACGAGGCGCTGGGGCATGCGCCGCGCTTTGATCTCATCGTGTCGAACCCGCCTTACATCGCGCTGGACGAGATGCCGTTGCTGACACCCGAACTCACCCACGAGCCGCGCCTTGCGCTGACCGACGAGGCCGATGGGCTGACCGCCTATCGCGCCATTGCCGCCGGCGTGCTGCGGCATCTTGCCCCACAGGGGCGATTGATGGTCGAGATCGGCCCCACGCAGGGCGCCGCCGTGTCGGCGCTGTTGCGGGCGCAGGGGATGGTCGATATCACGGTGATCGCCGATCTTGACGGGCGCGACCGGGTGGTTTCGGGGCGTTTGCAGAGGCCGCAGGCGGTGCAATCTGCGGATTTTCGGACGAATTGATTGGAATTGCTTGGGCCTCGCACGATTTTCGCTTGTTTGTGGTCCCCACAATGAGTAGCTAAGAGGGGTCGGAGCGGTGGATGCCAAGCAGGCGGTCCCGCTCGACATCAACCCCAAATTGGTTGTGACCAGACATCCACAGGCGCCCGAGGGCGCTGTCAGGTCACAGGGACGATCAGACACAAGGCTGATAGCACAGTACAATGCGATCCTCTAAATCCCGATCGCGGTCGAAGAACAACCGCAACCGCAATTCGTCGGTAGGCAACGTCGTCAACCGTGTGTTCGACAGCAGTGGCCCCGATGGCAAGGTGCGCGGCACGCCGCAGCAGATCATCGACAAGTACAACCAGCTTGCGCGCGATGCGTCGCTTGGCAATGATCGCGTGGCCGCCGAAAACTTTCAGCAGCACGCCGAGCATTACATGCGCATGCTCTCGGAGGCGCAGCGCGAAACCGAACAGCGCCGCGAGCAGCAGGAGCGCGAGAACCGCGAGCGTCAGGCGCAGCAAGAGCGTGAAAATCGCGAGCGCCAGTCGCAGCGCGACAAGGAACGCGACACGCGCGAGCAGCAGCGCGGCGAAGCCGAGGCTGATCAGCCCGCCGCAGAACAGCCGGTGGCCGACGCGCCTGCTGCCAAGCCGGTGGCCGACAGCGCCCCGATGGCAGAAAACGCGCCGCAGCCCGATGTGATCGACATGGGTGAGAGCGCTGAAAGCGGTCTGGTCGAGACGCCGGAAAACCGCGAGGCACCGGCGCCCGCGCCTGCCGCCGAGGAAAAGCCCAAGAGGCCGCGCCGCCCGCGCAAAAAGCCCGAGCCGCGCAAAAAGCCCGAGGATGCCGCGCCCAGCGATACTCCGGCCTCTGGCGCAGCGGAATAACACCGCGCCAGTCTCACGCTACACAACACCACGCCCTTCGGGGCGTGGTGTTTTCGTTTCAGGATGTGGGGTGGTCCGGGACGCAGGCCGGGGGCCAGATCAGGCCAGTTCGCGCGCCAGGGCGCAGAACTGCTCCAGCGACAGCTGTTCGGCACGCTCGGTCGGCTCGATTCCCGCCGCGCGCAGCCGGTCCTCGATATCGGGCGCAAGCCCCTTGAGCGCGGCGCGCAGCATCTTGCGGCGCTGGTTGAACGCTGCCGCAACGACACGTTCGAGCACCTTGCGATCCGCCGGAAAGCGCGGCTCGGGCAGGGCCTTCAGATGCACCACCGCCGAGGCGACCTTGGGCGGCGGCGTGAACGCTCCCGGCGGCAGCGACAGGACGATGCGCGCCTCGGCCCGCCATTGCGCCAGCACCGCCAATCGCCCGTAGGCCTTCGATCCCGGCACGGCGACGATGCGTTCAGCCACCTCGCGCTGGAACATCAGCGTCAGGCTCTGCCAGAACGGCGGCCAGATGTCGGGCGTCAGCCAGCGCACCAGAAGCTCGGTGCCGACGTTATAGGGCAGGTTGGCGCAGATCGCGATCGGCGGGGTGAGATGCGCCAGCGGGTCGATGTCCAGTGCATCACCCGAGATCACCTCGAGCCGCCCGGGCCATGCCGCGCCGATCTCGGCAAGGGCCGGCAGGCAGCGTTCGTCTTTCTCGATGGCCAGCACCCGGCGCGCGCCCTCGGCCAGCAGCCCGCGTGTCAACCCGCCCGGTCCGGGCCCGATTTCCAGAACATCCATTCCCGACAGATCGCCCGCTTGCCGGGCGATCTTGGCGGTCAGGTTCAGGTCGAGCAGAAAGTTCTGCCCCAGCGATTTCTTCGCAGACAACCCGTGCGAGGCGATCACCTCGCGCAGAGGGGGCAGCCCGTCTATGGCGCTCATGTCTTCATCTTTCCAATAGCGGCGCGGCTCACGCCTTGCCCCCGGCCATGCGCCACGCCATCTTCAGCGCCTCGATGGTCGAAGACGGATCGGCAAGGCCTTGCCCGGAGATGCCAAAGGCGGTGCCGTGGTCGGGCGAGGTGCGCACAAAGGGCAGCCCCAGCGTGACGTTGACGCCGCTGTCAAAGGCCAGCGTCTTGATCGGAATAAGCGCCTGATCGTGGTACATGCAGACTGCGGCGTCATAACCGGCGCGGGCCTTGGCATGAAACATCGTGTCAGCAGGCAGCGGGCCGATCAGATCGAAGCCCTCGGCGCGCAGCTTGTCCAGCACCGGAACGATCAGGGTGATCTCTTCGCGGCCCATGCGCCCGCCTTCGCCCGCGTGCGGGTTCAGCCCGGCGATGGCGATGCGCGGCGCGGGAATGCCGAATTGCGTGATCAGCGCGTCGCGGGTGATGCGCAGGCGCTTTTCCAGCAGCTGAGGCGTCAGCGCCGCCGGCACGTCGGCCAGCGCGATGTGAATGGTCACCGGCACCACCCGCAGCGCGTCCGAGGCAAGCATCATCACCACCTCGTCGGCCCCGGCCAGCGCCGCCAGATATTCGGTGTGGCCGGGGTAGGCAAAGCCCGCGCCCTCGGCCAGCGCCTGTTTCGAGATTGGCAGTGTGCACAGCGCGCTGCAGGCGCCCTCCTGCACCAACGAAACGCCGCGCGCGATGCTGTCGATCACCCCGGCGGCCTGCGCGGGCTGGGGCACGCCAGGCACGCGCGGGCCGGGAATGTCCAGCGGCAGCACCGGAAGGCCGTCATGCACCGCATCGGCGGCCTCGTCGATCGAGGACAGCACCACATGGGGCACCGTGCCCGGCAGATGCGCGGGCGCGCCGATGTAGACAAAGGGCAGCGACGCCCCAAGGGCGTGCCACGCGGATTCGGCCAGCTCGGGCGCGATGCCTGACGGCTCGCCGCAGCTCAGCGCGATGGGCGCGGGCGTGCTCATTCCCCGACGATGCGGGCGTTGGCGCGCAGCTGCGCAAGATAGCTGTCCGACAACGCCCCAAGGCGCTGGTTGCGAAGACCCATCTCGACAGTGTTGCGATCGGCGTCCTCGGCAACCTTGGCGGTGCGCCCGCAAAGCATCAGGAACATCAGCGTCTGCCCGTTCGAGCGGGTCAGCGCGGTCGACACCTCGCCGGGATCGAGCTTGGACAGCTCGAAGGCCACATCGGTCGGCAGCTGCGACGGCGGCAGCGTCTCGCGGGTGAGCACCGAGGCAGGCTGCCCCTTGGCGATGCCATAGAGATCGTCGCAGCGATCGACGCGTTGCGCCAGCACGCGGGCCTTGGCCAGCGTTTCGGTGCTGCGCCCACCGGCCATGTAATAGGCGGCGTAATCGACCGAGGCGATCTCGGGCGGCGTGTATCCTGCCTCTTCGATGTTGCGCAGCTGGAACAGCGCAACCGCGCCTTGCAGCGGGATCGGCGCGGTGACCTCGCCGGGCGACAGCGCCATCAGGATCGAGCGCAGCTGCGGCGGCAGCTCGTCAAGCGCCTTCCACGGCAGACGGCCGCCATTGTCACGGGTCGCGGTGGCGGAATATTGCCGTGCCGCAGCCGAGAATTCGGCAGTCGAGGTGGTTTGCGCCAGACGCTCGGCGCGGGCCTGAACCGCGGCGGCCTCTTGCGGCTGTGCCGGCATGATGATCTCGGACAGCAGCAGGCGCACGTTGGATTGCCCGCCGGCTCCGCTTAGCGCGCGGTCGATCTCGGTCTGCGAAATGGCGCTTTGCCCGCCGAATCTCGCCTGAACCAGCTGGCGCCACGACAGGCCGGCCTGCACGAAATCGCGGAAAGTCTGCTCGGCCACGCCCTCGCTTGCCAGCGCGGCGGTGAAGGCCTCGCGCGACAGATTGGCGCGTCCGGCGAATTCTTCCATGCCGTCAAGCACGTCCTGCTCGCTGGGGGTGATCCCGGCGGCGCGCGACGCCTGAAGCCGCAGCCGGTCTTCGATCAGCTGTTCGCGGGCCATCTTGGACGGATCGCCCGGCGCGTTGAGCACGGTAAGCATGCGGGCGCGTTGCTCGATCTCGTAATTGGTGATCACGGCGTCATCGACGGTGATCGCCGGGGCGAACAGGTTCTGAGCATGGGCAGGGGTCGGGGCGGCAATCGGGGCGGCGCAAAGCGCCAGCGCCGCGCAGAGCGCCACGGGCCGGATCAGCCGGGCAAAGGTCATTTGCATGTGCGTCGATACTCCTTGTCGCTGCCCGCAGTGCCGAACCCTGTCAGCGCGACCGAAAGGCCAAAGTCCGTCGACGGCTCGACGTTTGTCGAGGACGCGAACTCGCGCAGCACGGTAAAGTCCACCTGGACGCATTCATTGCGGTATTGCAGGCCAATCCCGCTGCGGTCAACCCGCTGGTCTGCAAGGTCGTAGCTCCATTCGCCAGAGGTCGTCCAGTGGCGGCTGACGCGGTAGGAGCCCTCAATGGTCCATTCGGCCTGTCCTTCGTCGCGGTCCTCGCCCTCATCCTCGACAAGCATCACGTAAGTGGCGGAAAATTCGGTAAGATCGTTGGACCACGACGCGCGCCCCTCGGCCTTGTCGAAGGTTCCGTGGTCGTCCATCAGCCCGCGTGCCGAGATCGACAGGCCAAGCGGGTTGATGAACCCGCCCGAGATCAGCCAATCGGATTCGGTGCCCTGCAAGCCTGACGAAAGAGTGAACTCGCTGTCGGCATCCTCGCGCCACAGTCGCCCGAGGGTCAGGTTGGATGACCAGCCCGACGGCGCCTCGTGGACCCAGCGCAGACCGGCGGCAAGCATCCGGCCGCGTTCACGCCGATCGGCAGCGGGATAGCGTGACAGGCTCAGCAGGTTGGCTTCGTCGAATTCGACGCGGGTGCTTTCGTCATTGGGGATGTTGGGCCGCTCGTTGCCCACCCAGCCGTACATCATCACCGGTTCCAGCAGCGTTTTCGCGCCAGAGCTGGAGCGGCGCACAAGGGGCCAGCGCAGTTCCACCGATGCTGCAGGGGTGAGGACCGAGGCGTTTTCATCGGCATTGGCATCGTCGTAAACCTTGAACCGGTCAGCCCACAGATAGGCATTCGTCCCGAGCCGGATGCCGCCCGCAACGGTCCAGCGGCGCTGCCAGCTGGCCTCGGCGCTGAGCCGGGCCATGTCGCGCCCGTCCACGGCGCTGTCGTCGTCGGGGCCGTCGACGTCTACATTGCTGCGCCGGTAATGGGCGTGCCCTTCGACACCAAGGCGCAGCTCGCCGCCGATCCACCCGCCGGGAAAGAACCTCTGTTCCCAGGCCGTGTCGTAGATCGCCGACGGCTGTTTGTCGTCTTCTTCGGAGGCCAGCAGATATTCGTAATAGGTCAGGCTGGTTTCGACGTAGGTGTCGGGCTTGTAGCGCCCGAGCGTGATTTCCGAGATCAGCAGCTCGTCGTCGTCGCCGTAATCGTAATCGTTGAAGTAGCTGTCGTCCGAGACCGACTGCGTTTCGAAATCGAGCTTGAAATCGTTGCGCAGCCCGAATTCCCCTTCGAGGAAAAGATAGCCGCGCGTCTTGTCCGGCTCGAGCGTGTCGCTGCTGACCGCGCCGTTCGCTTCGATACTGCCATTGGCAAAGGCCTGCCGGTAGCGCAGTTCCATGGTGCGGGTTTCGGACGACAGGTAGGGCGTGACGGTCAGGTCCTTACTGTCGCCGATGGGGATGAAATAGGGCAGGCGCACACCCGTTCCCAGCAATGTGGTCGATTCGAAGGTCGGGGTCAGGAACCCGCGCGCCCGCGTCAGGCTTGGGTCGGGCAGGCGCAGCTGTGGCCACCAGAACACCGGCACGTCGAGCACGCGCAGCTGCGCGCCTTCGAACCACATCTGACGGGCGTCCTCGTCATGGATCACCCGGTCAGCGCGGATCTGCCACAGCGGCACGTCGTTGGCGCCGCAGACCTGACAGGAGGTCACGGACACACGGTTGAGCTGGGTGTAGCTGCCATCGATCCGCTGCGCCTCGACGGCGGCCAGCTGAAGCTGGTCGTCCATCACCATGCGCGCGCCCTTGAGCAGCCCGTTGCGGAAATCCTCGTCCAGCTCGGCAGTATCGGCCAGCAGCAGATTTCCGCTCGCGTCGGTGATGCGGATCGGGCCTTCGATGGATAGCGTGCCGCTGCCCTGATCAAAGACGATGCGGCTCGCCATCAGCCGCATACCCCCTTGCAGCGCCTCGACATTGCCGGTGGCAACAAGGCGCTTGTCGCTTTCGACAAAGACGCTGTCGGCGATCAGCAGCGCCGGTTCCGACGCGGCGTCAGCATCAGCGCCAAGGGTGGTGGTCTGGGCATGGGCGGCGTTTGCGAGAAACGCCGCCAGCACAAGGGAGAGGAACCTGCGTGTCATCCGTCCTCCATTTGCAGAACGAGGCCCAATGCCAGCAACAGCGAGGCAACGGGCGGAATCCAGGCGGCGAGAACCGGGGGCAGTTGCCCGTTCTCACCCATGATCTGCGCAAAATTGCGCACGTAATACAGGCCAAAGCCCATCAGCACCGCGCCGAGCACATACAGCCCGGTGCGGCCCAGCCGGGCGGGGCGCATGGTGAACCCCGCCGCCACCAGCACCATGGCGACCAGAAACACCGGACGGGCCAGTTCCATCTGCAACCAGACCTCGTAGCGCCGGGCGGAAAAGCCAGCCTCTTCGAGCCCGTTGATGAAGGCGGGAAGATCCCAGATTGCAACCGCCGAGGGCTGGCCGAAGCGGTCGCGGATGTCATCCTGCGTCAGGGTCGAGGGCAGGCGCATTTCGGTATGGCTCTGGGCGCTGACCTCGGGGTTTTCGCCCGGGAGCAGCTGCCATTCCTTGGCATCGCTCAGCACCCATGCGCCGGTGTCCAGCCACGCCTCAGCCGCAACGATGCGCCGCTCCGGCCCGCCATCGGGCGCGTAGGCAAGAAAGCTGGTGTCATAAAGAACGGTCGCATCGGGGTTGGCGCGTTCGGCGTGGATGACCACCTGCCCATCCTCGCCGCCCTGCCGCAGCCACAGCCCCTCGCGCCCGATCGACACCACCGACGCCCCGTGGCTTTCATAGCTTTCGGTCAGATCGCTGGCCCGTTTCGACGTGGCCGCCACCAGCGGGTTGAGGATTGCCACCGTCAGCCCCGAGATCACCAGCGCCACCGCCACCGGCCCAGCCAGCGCCACCAGCCCCGAACGGCCCGCCGCGCGCACCACCACCAGCTCGGACGAGCGCGCGAGCAACAGGAACAGCGCCGCCGTGGCAAGGATCATCACCAGCGGCAGGATTTCGTAGATGCCGCCGGGCAGCTTCAGCACCGTCACCCATGTCACCTGCCCGAAGCTGGCGCTGTCGCCAAACTGGCGCAGCTGTTCGACCAGATCGAGCAGGCTGAGGAACAGCGCGAACACCCCGAGGATCGACAGGAACATCATCGCGAAGCGGCGGGCGAAATAGAAGTGCAGCGTCATGTCGTGGCCTCGCGCCGGGCGCAGCCGGGACGGAAATTGCGCGAGGCCCGCGCCAGCAGCGCCCCGGCGATGACGATGCCGGTCAGGCTGGGCAGATAGACCAGCGGCCACAGCGCTGCATTGGCCCGCACCGGCGTGTTGACCGCCGATTCCACCAGCTTGACCAGCACCAGAAGGAAGATTGCACCGACGATCTGCCTCGTGACTCCGAAGCGCGAGAAATTGGCAGACATCAGCGACGCATAGCCGATCAGCGCGGCGACGATGCAAAGCAGCGGCTGCTCGAAGCGGCCATGCGCCTCTTGCAGCACCTCGCCGGGGCTGTCATCGACCTCTGTGGCGACGGCATCGGTCTGGGTCAGCAGCTCCCATGTCGGGATTTGCCGGGCGCGGCGGCGCGGCGTGCTGCCAATGCTCACCAGATCCGAGATGTCATAGGTCAGGTCGGTGAAATTGGTCATCGACAGCGTTGCGTCATCCTCGCGGTATTCCTGCGCCAGCCCGGTGCGCATAGTCAGGCGGGTGCCCTCGTCATCGCGCAGCACATAGGCGCGCTCGGCGGTATAGGTCATCACCCGCCCCGCAGAGCGGCGATCCGACAGGTAGACATCGCGCAGCTCGCCCGCGGGGGTGATCTGCCGGATGTAAAAGGTGACGCCGCGCGTGGGGTGCAGAAAGGTGCCCTCGTGCAGCAGCCGGGCCGATACCGAGGCCGAGATTTCCGACTCGCGCTGGCGCAGCGTACCGCTGGCGCTTGGCACCAGCACATGCGCCAGCACCGAGGCCATCAGCGCCACGATCACCCCGAACACCAGCACCGGCCGCGCCAGTCGCCACGGCGACAGCCCGGCGGCCTTGAGCACCGTCAGTTCGGACTCGTTCGACATGCGGTTGGTCACATAGACAGCGGCGCCAAAGGCCGCCATCGGCATCACCATGGCAATCACCGCCGGAAGGCTCAGCAAGGTGAATTCAAGGAAGATCCCCGCCGAATGCCCGTCGGTGATCAGATCGTCGAACAGGCTGACTGACGCGTTCACCCAATAGACCATGACAAGGACCAGCGCAAAGAAGCTGAACACAACCATGAGTTGCGACAGCATGTATCTGTCGAATCTCTGCACCGCCTGCCGCCCCTTCGCTTCTTTTTCTTCGTCTGCATCCTAGCGCCTCGTCTCGTGATCGAAAAGCTGCCTCTGGTCAATGGTGGCGGGCCGCTCTACCACTTGTGGCAACAATGACAGGAGATCCTGATGACCCAATTGCGCGAGATCAGCTTTGCAGAACCCGACCTTGATGCGCTGGCCGGATGCGAGGGGCGCGTTGCCGTGTTCGTCAACGCGGCCGGCCAGCTTGGCAAGGGGGCGCGGCGCATCAACCGGCTGACCCGCGGGGCGCTGGCGCGACTGATCGAGGATGACAGCTGGGGCAAGGCCGCTGCGGGCAGCGTGACCAGCCTGCGTTTTCCGTCGGGCATGGCGGCGCTGGCAATCGACGTGGTCAAGATCGAGCGCCGCCCGGAGGTGATCGAGGCGCGCAAGGCGGGCGCGGCGCTGGCGATTGCGGTGGGGGCATCGGGTGTGACGCTGGTGGGTGACACGCAGGGGCAGCTGCCGCAGGTGGCGCTTGGGCTGGCGCTGCGCGGTTATGCCTTCACCGATCACAAGAGCGACAAGGGCAGGGCGCCGGCACCGGCCTTGGTGCTGTGTTCCAAGCCCGGCGACATGCAGGCGGCCACCGCGCCGCTGTTGGCGGTTGCCTCGGGCGTGCTGTTCACCCGCGATCTGGTGAACGAGCCGTCCAACGTGCTGACCACCACCGAATTCGCCGCCCGCCTCGAGGCGCTGCGCGAGATCGGTGTCGAGGTCGAGGTGCTGGACGAGCCGCGATTGGCCGAGCTGGGCATGGGCGCGCTGCTCGCCGTGGGGCAGGGGTCGGCCTCGCCGACCAAGGTGGTGGTGATGCGCTGGCGCGGATCGGACGATGCGCCGCTGGCGCTGATCGGCAAGGGCGTGGTGTTCGACACCGGGGGTATCTCGCTCAAGCCGGCGTCGGGCATGGAAGACATGACCATGGACATGGGCGGCGCGGGCACCGTGGCCGGCGTGATGAAGGCGCTGGCGCTGCGCAAGGCGCGCGCCCATGTGGTCGGCGTGGTTGGCATCGTCGAGAACATGCCCTCGGGCACCGCGACCCGTCCGGGCGATGTGGTGCGCTCGATGAAGGGCGACACCATCGAGGTCATCAACACCGACGCCGAGGGCCGCCTCGTGCTGGCCGATGTGCTGTGGTACGCGCAGGAACATCTGGCCCCTGCCGCGATGGTCGATCTGGCAACCCTGACCGGGGCCTGCATCGTCGCGCTGGGGCATGAGAACGCAGCGGTCTTCGCCAATCAGGATGGCTTTGCCAATGGTTTCCTGCGCGCCGCCGAGGCCGAGGGCGAGGGGGCATGGCGGATGCCGATGGGCAAGGCCTATGACGCGCTGATGGATTCGGCGATTGCCGACATGAAGAATTCCTTCGGGCGTCCGGCGGGCTCGATCACCGCGGCGCAGTTCCTGCGGCGCTTTGTGCGCGAAGACATGCCGTGGGTGCATCTGGATATCGCCGGGGTGGCGTCGCGCAAGACGCCGTCGGATCTGGCGCCCAAGGGCGCGACGGGCTGGGGCGTTCTGGCGCTTGACCGGCTGGTGCGCGACCGGTTCGAGGCCCCTGCGCCGACGGCCGAAGCGCCTGATGACGGGCAAGATCCGGCATGATCCATCCGAAGACGCGGCGGGATGGGGGCCGGGCCTGATGGGCGCTGCGATGTTCTATCATCTGACCCAGCGCCCGCTAGAGGCAACGCTGCCGGTGCTGCTTGAACGCTCGCTGGCGGCGGGCTGGCGGGTGGCGGTGCGCGGCGTCGATCCGGGCCGGATCGACTGGCTGGATCAGAAGCTGTGGCTGGGCGCTGAGGACGGGTTCTTGCCGCATGGGGTTGCGGGCGGGCCGCATGATGCGTTGCAGCCGGTGTTGCTGACGGTGCAGAGCGCACTGCCCAACGATCCCGCCTGCCTGATGTCGGTGGACGGCGCCGAGGTGTCGGCGGAAGAGGTCGCGGCGATGGAGCGGGTCTGCGTGCTGTTCGACGGGTTCGATGAGCGGGCGCTGGACCGGGCACGGGCTCAGTGGCGGGCGCTGAAATCGGCCGGGTGCAAGGCGCAGTACTGGTCCGAGGAATCGGGGCGCTGGGAGAAGAAGGCCGAGACCTGAGCCTGTGGCGGGCGCCGAGGGGGGCCAGCCCCCCGCCTGCGGCTCCCCCCGGAGTTTACCGGGCAAGATGAAGGGCGGGCGCGGCGCCCCTTTGTGAGATGAAGACGGGGTTTGCGGCCCCTTGAGACGACGGAGCGCGGGTATGACGGAGTGGCAGGTGACAACGAGCCATTGGGGCGCCTTTGAAGCGCGGGTCGAGGACGGGCGGATGGTGGCGACGCGGCCCTTTGCCGCCGATCCCTCGCCCACACGCATCCCCGAGGCAGTGCCGGCGGCGGTGCATCACCGGTTGCGGGTGGCGCGCCCTTCGGTGCGGCGCGGCTGGCTGACGTCGCGCGAGCGGGCCGGGCGAGGCAGCGACGAATTCGTCGAATTGCCATGGGACGAGGCGCTGGACATTGCGGCAGCCGAGATCGGGCGCATCCGCGCAGAGCATGGCAACGAGGCGATCTATGGCGGCTCTTACGGCTGGAGTTCTGCCGGGCGGTTTCACCATGCGCAAAGTCAGGTGCACCGGTTTCTCAACAGCATCGGCGGCTATGTGGCATCGTTCGGCAGCTATTCCACCGGCTGCGCCCAATCGATCATGCCGCATGTCTTTGGCATCGATTTTCTGTCGTTTCTGTACAGCCATCAGGATGGCTGGAAGACCATTTGCGATCACACCGAGACGCTGGTGATGTTTGGCGGCGTCAATCAGAAGAACGCGCAGGTCAGCATGGGCGGCGTGACCGAGCATGAGACCGAAGGCTGGTTCGGGCGCTTTGCCGACAAGGGGATGGTGCGGGTGAACGTCGGGCCTCAGCGCGGGGATGCGCCCGAGGGCTGTGACTGGCTGCCGGTGCGGCCCGGCTCGGACACGGCGCTGATGCTGGGGCTGGCCTATGTGCTGGAAACCGAAGATCTGGCTGATCGCGATTTTCTGGCGCGCTGCTGCGAGGGTTACGAGCGGTTCCGCCCCTATCTGCTGGGCAAGAGTGATGGGGTGGCAAAATCGCCGGACTGGGCGTCAGAGCTTTGCGGGGTTGCGCCGGGGGCCATCGTTGCGCTGGCCCGGCGCATGGCATCGACCCGGTGTTTCATCACCGTGGCATGGTCTTTGCAGCGCGGCGAGCGCGGCGAGCAGCCTTACTGGATGTCCGCCGTTCTGGCGGCGATGCTGGGACAGATGGGGCTTCCGGGCGGTGGCGTCGGCTATGGCTACGGTGCGATTGGCGGTGTTGGCAAAACCATGCGCCCGGTTGGCGGCATGACCTTGCCGCAGGGCATCAACCCTGTGCGCCGGGCGATTCCGGTGGCGCGGGTTGCCGACATGCTACGCCAGCCCGGCGGCCTTTATCAGTTCAACGGTCGGAACGAGACCTATCCCGATATCCGGCTGATCTGCTGGGCGGGGGGCAACCCGTATCATCACCATCAGGATCTCAACGCCCTGCACGAGGCGTGGAAGACCCCGGAGACGATCATCGTCAACGAGCCGTGGTGGACCGCCACCGCCAAACGGGCCGACATCGTCTTTCCCGCCACCACGCCTTTTGAGCGCGACGATATCGGTCGTTCGAGCATGGATGACTACCTGTTCCACATGCCCGCGCTGGTGCCGCCGCAAGGCGAGGCGCGCGACGATTACGACATCTACGCCGGGTTGGCCGAGCGGCTGGGAGCGGGCGCGGATTTCACCGAGGGGCGCAGCGCGGCCGAGTGGATCGCGCATCTGTATGAGGGGTTTCGCGCCGGGGCGGGCGATCTCGATCTGCCGGATCTGGACAGTTTGCGCGCGCGCAACTGGATGCGTCTGCCGATCCGCGAGGATGGCGCGCCGCGCAGCCTGTTCCGCGAGTTCCGCGAAGACCCCGAGGCGCATCCGCTTGGCACGCCCTCGGGGCGGATCGAGATCTTTTCGCAGACCATCGACAGTTTTGGCTATGACGATTGTCCGGGCCATCCGACATGGCTGCCGCCCGCCGAATGGCTGGGCGCCGCGACGGCGGAGGCGCCCTTGCATATGGTCTCGCCCCAGCCCGGCGACAAGTTGCACAGCCAGCTTGAGGCGGCGCTGGCCGATCTCCCCGGGGCGCGCCCCGAAACGCTGCTGATCCATCCCGAGGATGCCGCCGCGCGCGGCATTGCCACAGGCGATCTGCTGCGGGTGCACAACGCGCGCGGCAGCGTCCGGGCCCGCGCCCGGGTCACCGACGATATCCTGAGTGGAGTCGTGGCGCTGCCCACCGGTGCGTGGTACGGCGATCCGGGCGGGCAGATCGACCCGAATGGCAACCCCAACGTGCTGACGCGCGATGTGGGCACCTCTCGGCTTGCGCAGGGGTGCAGCGCCCACAGCGCGCTGGTCGAGGTGTCGCGGCTCTGACTCGGTCAGAGCGGGATCTGCGCGATCATCCGTTCCATGGCGCGCACCCTGTCGCCGATGTCGGGCACATCGCGCGGCTCGCCCCGCAGCAGCGCGGCGTAGCCCTTATGATCCTCGTTGGCGGCGGCGGTGAAATTGGGCCGCCAGCAAAGCGTGTCACAGGCCGGGTCCAGCACCGCGCCGGGATCGTCGGCCTTGAACGGCGGGTCGCGATACAGCGCCACGTCGATGATATTGTCGACATGCAGGCGGGTGTGATCGCCCATGATGCGGATTTCCTCCATCGGGGTGCCGCGCGATTGCACCGTGCCCATGACGAAATTGCCGATCTTGCCCTGCGGCGTGGTGAAATTCAGGTGCAACAATAGCTTGCCCGGCGCCGGGGGGACCGAGCGCACCGTCATGTCGCCGAAATCCTCGCCCGCGAACCATGGGATCAGATCCATGTAATGCAGGCAGTGATGCAGGACGAATCCGGTGTAATCGGGCTGTCCCTCGAAATAGCCCGGCGCGGTCATCCGCTCGCCGGAACGGTTCCAAGCGAGATCGGCTCGCCGTAGCCCACCTGCGCCAGCGCGCGCATCACCGCGGGCCAGTCGATATGGCCGGTGCCGGAATGGCTGCGGTGGTTTACGTTGGCCTGAAAATGCGCGATGCGATCCTCGGCAAGGCGGATGGCATCGGGGATCGAACGATCCTCCATGGTCATGTGGAACGTATCGAGCATCAGCTTGAAGGCGGGGTTGTTCACCGCATCCGCCACCTCGCAGGCCTGCCGCGTGGTGTGGAGGATATCGGGCTCAAAGCGGTTCAGCGCCTCGACCGCCAGCGTCACGCCGGCATCTTGGGCATGGGGGCGACGGCGTGAAAGGCCTCGATGGTGCGGCCCGCCCGCGCCGCGATCTCGTCATCGCTTCGCGGCACCGGGGGAGGGACAGCAAACACCATCGGCTCGCCGTAAAGCGGCCCGCCGACGAATTTGGCGCCCAGCTCTGCGGCGATGTCGACGCAATGGTGCAGGTAATCCTGACCGCCTTGCTGCGCTGCCGCGCCGTCGTCCGAGGCCATCGAGCGCTGCGCGTTCACCCGTACAGCCAACACGGTGAAGATGCCCGCAAGCTAGGTCGCACAATGCCCGCCAAGGGTTAGCGCATAGAGATACTCGTTCCACGAGGTGATGAAGATATAGACGCCGGTGGCGATGATCCCCGGCTGGCACAGCGGCAGCACCACCCGGCGCAGCGCCTGCATCCGGGTGCAGCCATTGGTCATCGCCGCCTCGTCCAGCGAGCGGGGAATGCCGTGCATGTAGCTGACCATCATCCAGATCGAAAACGGGATCGCCACGGTGGAATTGGCGATGATCGGCGCCAGATGGGGGTCGAGCGGCCCCAGCACCCGCATCAGCACGAACAAGGGCAGGATCAGCAGCACCAGCGGGAACATGTTGATCCGCAGGAATTGCAGCATCAGGATACGCTTGCCGCGAAAGTTGAAGCGCGAAAAGCTTTAGGCGGCGGTGCCGCTCGGCGACAGGCCGACCACGAGGGTGCCGCCCGCCACGATGAAGCTGTCCAGAAGGTTGTCGCCAAACCCCACGGTGCGAAACAGGCGGGTGTAAATCTCAAACGTGGCGTTGAGCAGCGACGGGCCTTCAGTGAACAGTGTTTCCTGCGGGCTGAGCGAGGTCAGCGCCATCCACAGATACGGGCCAAGGGTAAAGCACAGGATCGCCAGCATCGGCAGGTCGGCGCTCAGGATGCGGCGGGCGGTGGTGACACGGTGCCGGGCCATCAGCTCACCGCCTTTCCGGTGCGCCGCAGATAGACCACCACGACCCCCATCAGCAGCAGGGCGGTGATCAGCCCCAGCGCCAGCTGCGCCGGGATCGTGGTGCACATCCAGATGATGGTGTGCTTGAGCGAGATCCAGCACACCTCGTCGGCCAGCGCCGCCTTTAAATTGTCGAGCCTGACCCAGGTGAGATCATTGGGCCGGAACAGCACGTAGTCGTGCAGGCTCATCCATGCGGTCTGCAGCATCGGCAAAAAGGCGATGGCCAGAGTCACCAGCGCGGCGGGGGGAGAGCAACGCATAGGGCAGGATCTGGCGGCCCAGAGGGTGGGCGTTTGAGGCATATATCATGGTCGCGTCCGTCATGGGTGCGCGTCGCTTTCGGCATCGGGAAAATGGGGGGCCGGGCTGGGGCGCCCGGCCAAAGGGTCAGTCGTTGAACAGCGCGTCGATCTTTTCGTTCATCTGCACCGGTTCGATGTCGCCGGTCAGCACGCGCTGCATTTCGGTCGGCCAGACGGTGTTGACGAAATCTGCCGTGGCCGAGCTGCTGGGCAGGATGTGGGCAAAGGGCAGGCTGTCGACCGTCGCTTTGACGAAGCGCTGAGGGTGCAGTGTCCAGTTTTTGCTGTCGGCCTTGACCACCGGCAGCTGGCCGGTCGCCTCGTGTAAGATGGTGTTGTTGCCTTCGCTCGACAGGAAGCGGATCCACTTCCATGCTGCCTCGGGGTCTTCGGCATCGGCCATCACTGCAGTGCTTTTATCGCCATAGCTGGTCCACTGGCCGCCGCCGAAGGCAGGCACCGGCGCGGCAGACACCTTGTCGCCAAGCGCGTCGAACTTGGCGACAAGCGCGCCCGTCGGGTTGTCGGCATTGTCGAAATGGTACCAGAAGCGCACCGTGCTGTCGGCCTGCGCCAGCCCGGCGCACAGGCTCAGCGTGGTGGCCAGCGCCGTTGTCAGTCGTCTCATGGGTCTCTCCTCCGTGTTGTCCGCCTCTCCCGTGGCGGTGAATTCAGCCTGTGATCGCGGCAAAGGCCGCGCCGGCGGCGTTGAGGTAGAGCGGCGGCAGCGCCCGCAGCGCTTCGTCCAAGGCGGCGAGGGGTGCGGGTCTCCTCACGCGTGTGCCAATCCCAATAGCGCATCATCTTGCCACGGGTCAGGCCGGGGCCGTCGGCGTGCTGGTGAGAACTTGGCGTTCCGAAATCCGCGCCATAGACGCCGTAGAACAGCGGCCCGCAGGCGGGGCTGGCGCCGCGCAGCATCAGCGCCAGCGCAAGATCAAGGCGCGGGTGCAACAGGCGGCGGATGTGCTGCAGATCGGCGCTTAGCTCGATCGCAAGCCGGGCAGCTGTCGGGTGGGCAGCGCCAGCGGCTCGCCATGGGTCGGGCCATCGTGCGCGAGCCCTCGGTGTTCCTGTTCGACGAACCGCTGAGCACCCTCGATGCCAAGCCGCGGGGTAAGATGCGCACCCAGATCAAACGCCTGCACGCCATGCTGGGCACGACCACCGTCTATTTCACCCATGATCAGACCGAGGCGATGACGCTGGCCGACAAGGTCGTCGTGCTGCAAGCGGGGCGCATCGTGCAGGAAGGCCCGCCGATGGCGCTGTATTCCCGCCCCAACTGCCGCTTTGTCGCGGAATTCATCGGCTCGCCGCAGATGAACATCTTCTCGGGGGTGCTGGATCGCTCGGGCGCGGTGCCGACGCTGCGCATGCAGGGCGCGGCCATCGGGCTGGGCTACGATCCGGCGCGGCTGCATTACTTTGATGCGGGCAGTGGGCGACGGCTCGCGGCGGCCTGACCCGATAAGCCCTTGCAGCGGCAGGTCAAAGCGGCATGATGGGGCGATTCTTTCCCCGGAGATTTGATGAAATTCCTGCATCTTGCCGACCTGCATCTCGACAGCCCGCTGCGGGCACAGGCCGCCCGCAACCCCGAAATGGGTGAGGCCCTGCGCGATGCTTCGCGCCGGGTGCTCTCGGCCATTGTCGAGCGCGCCATCGAGCACCGCGTCGATGCGGTGCTGCTGGCGGGCGACACGTTCGATTCGGGCGTGGCCGATGTGGCAGCGCGGGCGGCGCTGGCCGCGGCAGTGTCGCGGCTTGCAGGGGCGGGGATTCCGGCGGTGCTCATTCAGGGCAACCATGATGCCATGCTCGATCTGGGGCGTTTTGGCCCCATGGCCGGGCTGACCCAGCTGACCCCCGAGGCGCCGTCTGTCGAGATTGGCGAGGCGGTGGTGCATGGCATGGGCTTCACCACGCCGCATATGCGCGAGAGCCTGCTGCCGCGCTATCCCGCGCCGGTGGCGGGCAAATTCAACATCGGGTTGATGCACAGCTCGCTCGACGGCTCGCCGGGGCATGATCCTTATGCGCCCTGCGCGCTGGGCGACCTGCTGGCCCATGGCTATGATTACTGGGCGCTGGGCCACATCCACAAGCGCAGCGAACATCGCGGCGAGCGCAGCCTTGCAGTGATGCCGGGCATTCCGCAGGGCCGCAGCGTGCGCGAGACCGAGGGCGGCTCGGTCACGCTGGTGGAACTCGACCTCGACGGGGTGCGCGCCACGCCGCTGCCGGTGGAGCTGCTGCGCTTTGCCCGGCTGCCGGTGGCGCTGGACGGGTGCGAGGATGCCTCGGCGCGGCTGCATGCGATCCGCACGGCGCTGGGCGCGGCGATGGTGCCGGGGGTGTTGCTGGCGGCGCGGCTCGACCTTGTCGGCAGCGCGTCGGAAATTGGCGATCTGGGCTTTGCCACCGAACAGGCGCGGCAAGAGGCCGCCGAACTGGACGGTGTGTTCATCGAAAAGGTCCGCGCGCAGTTGCGCCAAGGGGCGCAGCCGGACGGCGCGGCGGGCGACATCGCGCAGGCGATGCGCGCCGATGCCGCGACCCCGGGCTTTCGCGACGAGGCCCGCGCGTTGCTGGCCGACTGGCGCAGCGCCCTGCCGCGCGACATTGCCGACCTGCTGGACGAAGACCAGCTCGATGCCCTCATCGATGAGGGCATCGAAACCATGGCATTGCGCCTCGGCGCGGGGAACGAGACATGAGGCTGAATCGGCTTGATCTGATCCGCTACGGGCGGTTCGAAAACCACACGCTTGATTTCGGCGAGGCCGCAGATGGCCCCGACGTGACGCTGGTGTTCGGTCAGAACGAGGCGGGCAAGAGCACCGCCTTTTCCGCATGGCTCGATCTGCTCTACGGCCTGCCGTTGCAACATTCCAACGATTTCCGCTTTTCCCGAAGCGATCTGATGGTGGGCGCGGTGCTGGAAGGGCCCGAAGGGCCGCTGACCCTGCGGCGCACCGGCAAGCGCAAGGGGTCATTGACCGACGATGACGGGCGAGAGGTCGATGAGGGCCGCCTTGCCGCGCTGCTGCACGGGCTGGGGCGCGATGCGTTCCGCACCCGGTTTTCGCTCGATGACGCCACCTTGCGGCGCGGCGGCAAGGAGATCGCCGAGGCGCAGGGCGATCTTGGGCAATTGCTGCATGCCGGGTCTTCGGGCTTGTCGGGGGTTTCCGACATCCTGTCGCAGACCGAAAAAGAGATCGACGATTTCCACAAGAAGGGCCGCAGCAAGAGCACGCTGGCGCTTGGCAAGGCCGAGCTGAAACGCATCGATGCGGCGATGGCCGACGCCCAGCTTGACCCGCGCGAACATGACCGGATGCGGCTGGCGCTGGACGAGGCGCAAACCCGGCTGAGCGCCGCCACCACGGCGCAGGACGAAGCGACCCGGGCGCTGGCCCTGCGCGAGGCTGCCGATGCGCGGCGCGCGCTGGCCCGCCGCATCGCCGAGATCGACACCGCCCTGCAGGCCTATGCCGATGGGCCGGACCTGCGGCCCGACGCCGTTTCTGGCGTGCGCGTTGCGGCGGCGGCGATCCGCTCTGCCCGCGCCGCTCAGGCAGAGGCCACGCAGGAGGGCACCCGCGCAGCCGAGGAGCTGGAAACCCTTCAGCCCGATCCGCAGGGGCTTGAGGTGGCGGCGCTGATTGCGCAGCTCGAGGCGGCGGAATTCGAAGATGGCAAGCCGCTGCTGGGTCGGGTCTACGGCGCGGAAGCCGACGCTGAAAAGCTGGGCGCACGGCTCGAGGAGATCCGCGCCGAGGCGCAGACGCTGGCCGAGCAGATCGCCGGGCCGGGCGCTGAGCCGGCGCAGATTGCGCTGCCACGCACCACACTCGCCAGCTTGCGCGAAACGGCGGATGCCGCCCGCGAGGCGGCGCGCGATCGGGAACGCGCGGTGAAGGCTTTGGCCGAGGCCGAGGCAACGCTGGGCGCAACCGAAGAGATGCCCGATGGCTGGCAACAGCTGGGCGATGCGCTGGATGCGCTGGCCCCGGACCCGGCCGATCTTGCCAACAGCGCCCGGCAGGCGGGCGAGGCGGCGCGCCGGGCCGCGAGCGGTCTGCCGCAAGGCTGGGCCGCGCTGGCGCAAGCGGGCCTGCCCGAACTGGCAGAGCTGCGCGCGGTGGAAAGCGCGGTGCAAGCCAGCGAAGGGGCGCTCGCCGATGCCACGCTGCGGCTTGAGGATACGCGCGAACAGTTGGCCGAGGCCAAGGCCAGCTATGATGCGCAAACGGGTCCGGGCGCGGTGGTCAGCGACGCCGCCATCGCCCAGACCCGCGCCCTGCGCGACACGCTCTGGGCCGATCACCGCGCCGCGCTCAGCCCTGCAACGGCGGACAGCTTCGAAGCGGCGATGCATGAGGACGATGCGGCGCGCCAGCGCCATGGGGAAACGCGCGAGGCGCGGGTGCGGCTCGAAGGCATCGCGGCCACGATCGCCCGTCTGACGGCGCAGCTTGCGCGGCGCGAGGCCGAAGCGCGCAGCGCCGCCGAAGCAGCCCGCAGCGTGGCACAGCAAGCGGATGCAATGGCGGCGCGGCTGGGGCTTGCCGCTGGCACCACGCCCGGCGCCTTTGCCAGCCGCTGCGAAGCCATGCGCGCCGCATCGCTTGCAGCGCTGGAGGCAGAGGCCGCAAGCAAGGCCCATGACGCCGCCAGTGCCGCGCGCGCCGCGGGGCTGGAACAGGTGACATCCGCATGCATAGCCCTTGCCGGACAGCCGCTGAGCCTTGCCGAGGCAGAGCGCCTGCGCGCCGATCTTGAGGCCCGCGCCGCGCGCATCGCGCAGCAGCAAAAGGCGCGTACGCTGGTTGTCGATCAGGCCCGCGCGGCAGAGCAGTTGCAAGCCGCCGAGGCGACGGCGCAGGGCACGTATGACGCGGCGGTCGCGGGGCTGTGGTGCGCCGGGCTGTCGCCGCAAGAGCTGCTCGCGCAACTGGATCGCGCGGCAGAGCTGCGCGAATTGCTCGACGATGAAAAGGACAAGGCGCGCCGCGTCGGGCTGATGCGCCGCGCGCTTCAGGCATTCGAGGCGCGGGCCGGGGATTTGCGGGCGCTGCTGACGCTGCCGCAGGCCAGTCCGGCCGCGCTGATCCGTGCCGGGATCGCGCGCAGGGATGCGGCCGAGCATACCGCGCGCGCCATCGCCGCCGCCGAGGCGGCGCAGCGCACGGCGCAGGTTACGGCGGAGAAAAAGGCCCAGATCATCACGCACTCGCAGGCCGAGATCGCCCGCCTGCTGGCAGGCCAGTCGCTGCCCGAGGGCGGCGATGCCGAAGCGCAGGTCGCGGCGCTAGCCAGCCGCGACGCCCTGCGCACCGAGCGGCGCGAGGCCGCAAGCGCCTATGCCGCACAGGCCGCCGGTCATGATCAGGATCGGCTGGCGCTGGAAGAGGCCGACCCCGACCCGGCCCGCAGCGTGCATCTGGCCGATGCGCTCGAGGCGGCAAAATCCGACCGCGACGCGGCGCTGGTGGCGCAGACCGAAGCGCGCCAGACGCTCAGCGATGCGCTGCGCCGCACCGGGGCGGCCGGGCTGGCGCAGGAGCGCGCCTCGCTGCTGGAAACCCTGCGCGAAGAGGCCCGCCATGCGGTGCTGGCCCGCGTCGGGCTGATGGCGGCGCGCGGGGCGCTGAGCCGTCTGCGCGAGGATCGGCGCGGCCCGATGCTCACCGCCACGCAGGCGGCCTTTGCCACCATGACAGGGGGCGACTGGCCACGGCTGGAAACCCGGCCTGGTGCCAACGGTGAACAGCTTGTCGGTGTGCGCGAGGATCGCAAGGTTGCCGCCGAGGCCATGTCGACCGGCACCCGCGCGCAGCTCTACCTTGCGCTGCGCATCGCCGGGCACGCGGATTTCACCCGCCGCTTTGGCCCGCTGCCGTTTGTCACCGACGATATTCTGGAAACCTTCGACGACGGCCGCGCCGGCGCGGCGCTCGAGTTGACCGCGAGCATGGGGCAGCTTGGTCAGGCGATCATGTTCACCCACCACGCGCATCTGGTGACGCTGGCACAAGAGCGCATTCCGGGGCTGCGGGTGATCTCGCTGGATTAACCCACCGTCGAGCTGCGCACCACAAGGCGCGGCTCGGGGCCGGTCAGGATCGGAGCGCCGCCGGTTTCGATGGCGCCGATCAGCCCGGCGGTGGCGATCTGCGCCACTTCGTCGAGCCGCAGGTTCAGCGCGGTCAGCGGCGGCGTCTCGCTGCGGGCGCGGAAACCGTCATAGCGGGTGGCGACCTTGACGTCGCCGGGCACCGACAATCCGGCCTGTCGCAGCGCCGCCATGGTGCCTGCGGCCATGGCGTCGATCGGGGCCAGCACGCCGTCGATCGGCAGCCCCGCCGTGATGTCTTGCAGGATCGCCGCCGATGCGCCGCGTTCCGCGTCGGCCTCCGGCACCACATGGACCCGTGCCGCCAGCCCGGCTTGCGCCATCATCCGCTCGTAGGTCTGGCGGAAGAACAGGTTCGACTGCCGGGTGCTCTGGCCAAGGATCAGCGGCATGTGGCGGACCCCGGTCTCGAGCAGATGCGAGATCAGCAGCTCTGCCATCCGCCGGAAATCCATCATCACGCCCGGGCCGGGCGCGCCGTCGCGCAGACCGATCACCATGGTCGGGGTGCCGCGTTGGCGCAGACAGGCAAGATTGGCGTCGTCCTCTTCGGGTTCGATCATCAACATGCCGTCGAAGGGCACGCTGGACAGCGCCTTGCTGGCCTCGCGGATCGGCGGAACCAGAACCAGCGCCATGTTGTGTTCCAGCGCGGTCACCGCCGCCGAGGCGGCGATCTCCATCAAAAAGCCCAGCCGGGCGGAGCCCGCAGCCACCGCCGTCGGCATCGAGGAAAACACCGCAATCGTGTTGGTGCGCCCGGTACGCATGCCGCGCGCGGCAAGGTTGGGCACGTAGCCAAGATCGAGAATCGCTCTGTTGATGCGGGCGCGGGTATCCTGATCAACCTTGCGCTTGCCGCTGATCGCGTTCGACACCGTGCCCGGAGAAACCCCGGCCGCACTGGCGACATCTACCACGGTGACCCTGCGCCGGGGCCGTCTCACCTGATCTTCCATATCAAGTCTGCCCGATCGTTGTGCGTGTAGAACCAGTTTACGCATGGATTGCCGCTATGGGCGAACGGAATTGACGTAACGACCTTATAAAACGATTTTCATCGTAAACGGCGCCATCGTCAGGCAATGCAATCGTTTTGCCCGGCCCGCAGAGAACGATCCGGCCCTGCGCTTGGCACTGTTCGATTGCGGTGGTTTCGAGTTGGCAACGCCGGTCTCGAACAGGTGCAATCGGCCCGGCGGCGGTCTTCTCCGGGCAACACGGCGCATCACGCTGGCGCGATGTCCATCGATGGAGGGGTTCCACAACCCCGGTTTCCATGCGCATCGTGCCACGGCAGAAAAGGTGTTACGGCCGTGAGCGAACCGCCCGATCATATTCCCTCGCAAAGGGACAAGCGCCGCAGATCGCCAGCCAGAGCGCGCGCGCTGCTGCCATTGCTGTCCTTCGTCTTTGTGCTTGGGCTGTGGTGCGCCGTCGCCACCTCTGGCGTGGTGCGCGAGATCATCTTTCCGGCGCCGTGGTCGGTCTGGTCCGCCACGGTCGAGATGTGGCGCAACGGCACCTTGCAAAAGGATCTGGCGGCTTCGCTGAGCCGGGCTGCGGTGGGCTATGGTCTCGGCGCGGCGCTTGGGGTGGCGATGGGCGTGCTGAGCGGGCGCATCGCGCCGGTGCGGGTGCTGCTGGGCCCGTTCCTGAGCCTGCTGCGCCCGATCCCGGCGATCGCACTGGTGCCGGTTGCCATCGTCTGGTTCGGCATCGGCGAGGGGGCGAAGTATTTCGTCGTCAGCTACACGGTGTTCCTGACGGTCTGGTTCAACACCCATCAGGGCATGGCCTATGTGCCGCAGGTCTGGCTGCGCGCGGCGCGCAGCCTTGGTGCATCGCGCCTGCGCGAGCTGTGCACCGTGGTGTTGCCGGCCGCTGCGCCGCATATTCTTGCGGGGCTGCGGCTGGGGGTGGCGCTGGCCTTTCTCAGCCTTGTCGCGGCAGAGCTGTCGGGGGCGTCATCCGGGCTTGGCTTTCGCTTGCAGGAGGCGCGGCAATACGTGCGCACCGACCGGATGTTCGCGCTGCTGATCATTCTGGGGCTGCTCGGGGCGCTGGCCGATCAGGCGGTGGCGTGGCTTGGGCGCAAGCTCGTGCATTGGGAGCGGGCGTGATGCCGACAGGCCGGGTCAGGATCGACAATCTGACGCTGCGCCATGACGGCGACGCGGGGCGCAGCGACGCGCTGACCGGCTGTTCGCTAACACTGGCGCCGGGCAGTTTCACCGCGCTTGTCGGCCCGTCGGGCTGTGGCAAATCCTCGTTGGTAAGCGCGATCGCCGGGTTTCTCGCCCCCGTCGACGGGCGCATCACGCTTGACGGGCGGCGCATCACGGGGCCGTCCCCCGAGGTGGGCGTGATCTTTCAGCAATACGCGCTGTTCCCGTGGTTCACCGCGCTGAACAACGTGCGCTACGGGCTGCGGCAATTCGCGCTGCCCCGGCGCGAAGAGCGCGAGCGCGCGCAGGCGGCGCTGGCCGAGGTCGGGCTGGAAGCCGATGCCGACAAGTACCCCGAACAATTGTCCGGCGGCATGCAGCAGCGCGTGGCCATTGCGCGCACCTTTGCCACCGACCCGCGTGTGCTGCTGATGGACGAACCCTTTGGCGCGCTCGACGCGCAGACCCGGGCGCAGATGCAGGATCTGCTGCTGGATGTCTGGCACAAGCACCGCGCCACGGTGCTGCTGGTGACCCACGATGTTGACGAGGCGCTGCGGCTCGCCGACGATGTCCATGTCATGAGCCGGGGGCCGGGGCGGCTGATCCGCCATTATGCGCTGAGCCAGCCGCGGCCGCGGACGCTGTCGCACTCCGGTGATGCGCTGTTGCAGGTGCGTGACGAAATCTTCGCGCTGCTGCGCCAGCAAACCGACCGTCCCGCAGACCTTTCCACGTAAAGGATCGCCGATGACCCGCCTTGCCCTGACCGCCCTTGCCGCGCTGCTTCCAGCGCTCGCCCATGGCGAGCCGCTGGTTCTGGCATGGAGCCCCAATCCACATACCCCGCAGATCGATGTCGCCCTGCAAAAGGGCTATTTTGACGCCGCCGGGCTCGAGATCGAGCTGGTCTCTTTTCCTACCGGCCGCGCCGGGTTCGAGGCGCTGACCGGCGGGCAGGTCGATGTGACCTTCATGGCAGAATTTCCCGCCGCCATCGGGGCGCTGGTCGGGCAGGAGTTTTCGGTGATCGGCGATCTGGCACGGTTTACCGGCAGCCGGGTGATCCTGAATGGCGCCACGGTTCTGCGCGGGGGCGGGGGCAGGGCCGCCCTCCCGGAGGATCTCGCCGGTAGGCGCATCGGCACCACCATCGGCACCAATGTGGATTACGCGCTGGACCGTCTGCTGCATCAGGCCGGGGTCGAGGCCGAGGTGGTCAGCGCCGCGCCCTCGGATCTGGTTCCGGCGCTGGCGCGGGGCGATCTTGATGCCATCATGGCGTTTCCGTCCTTCTACAGCGCTGCGCGCGACAGGCTTGGCGCGGATTACGCCGAACTGCGCCTGCGCGGCTATGCGGCCCATTTCATCCTTGCCGCCGGGCCGGGGATGACCGGCGCGCGGGCGGACGAGCTTGATGCCTTTATGGCGGCGCTGGTCCGGGCCGATGCCGATGTGCGCGCCGACCCTGACGCGGCGATGGCCGCGGTCAGCGCGTCGATGCAGGGGGCAATCACCCCCGAAGCGCTGGCGACGATCTGGCAGGACGTCGATGTCGGGCTGAGGCTGGGCAGCGATCTGGTCGAGCTGCTGGTGTCCGAGGCGGACTGGATCACGGTGCAAGGCGTCATCAAGGCCGAGCCGCTGAGCTTTGACGAGATGCTCGGGGTGATCGATGCCGGGCCGCTGCGCCGGGCCGCGCCCGAGGCGGTCGATCTGCCCTGATCAGCCGGTGCGAAAGCCGATGGCCGCCGCCGCCAGATGCGCCGAAGCGCTGACCCCGTCGATCAGCGGCACGGCGCAGCGCGCCGACAGGGCGCCCGTCAGCGGTGCCATCCCGGCGCAGCCCAGCACCACAGCCCCGGCGCCATCGGCTTGCGCAAGGGCGATCTCGTCGGCCAGTCGCGTCAGCACCGGCGCGCCGCCCGCCTCGATCTGCAACACCGGCAGCCCCGACGCCCGCACCGAGGCGCAATTGCCCGCATAGCCGCCGTGTGCGATATTCTCTTCGATCACCGGGATTGATACTGCCAGCGACGTGACCACCGAGAATTTCCGCCCCAGAAGCCCCGCCATCACATAGGCAGACTGCCCGATGCCCAGCACCGGAAACGGCACCATCGCCTGCGCCTGCGCCAGCCCGGTGTCGTCGAAACAGGCGATCACCGCCGCATCGGCGCGGCACTCTGCCAGCAGCGCCAGCATCCCCGGCACGGCGGCATCGCCATCCTCTGGCCCCTCGATGGCGGGCGGCCCGGCGAGGTTGGTCAGCCCGTCGATCTGCGCCCCCGGCAGCGCGGCGCGGGCGGCGGCGACAATGCCATCGGTCATCGCCTGCGTGGCGTTGGGATTGATGTAGACGATGCGCATCACACACCCTTGCCAGCGTCAGACCCCATCCGCGCCCGGCGCTTGCCAAGGGCCCAGACGGTGGCAAGGAACACCCCGATGATGGCCAGCGAAAACAGCGTCGTCAGCGTGCCAAGCGCATAGATCACCGGGGTGGTGACATTGGTGGTCATCCCGAAAATTTCGAGCGGCAGGGTGTTGTAGCTGCCCGAGGTCAGCAGGGTGCGGGCAAATTCGTCATAGCTGAGGGTAAAGCCAAACAGCGCAACCCCGATCAGCGACGGCGCGATGATCGGCAGCACCACGTATTGAATGGTCTGCCAGGCGCTCGCGCCCTGATCGCGGGCGGCTTCTTCGTAGCTGCGGTCAAAGCGGTTGAACACGGCGAACATGATCAGCAGGCCAAAGGGCAGGGTCCATGTCAGCTGCGAGCCGAAACCCGAGGTTGCCCAATGCACCTTCAGCCCCAGTTGCTGAAAGATCAGCCCGACGCCCAGCGAGATCAGGATCGACGGGATCACCAGCGACGTGATCGCCAGATAGAACAGCACCGCCGAGCCAGCAAAGCGCTTGCGAAACGCCAGCCCCGCCATCACCGACACCACCACCGTGGTGACCATGACCATCAGCCCCAGCGCGAGGCTGCGCCGGAAGGCGCCCCAGATATCGCCCACGGCCTGCTGCTCGAACAGATCGGCGAACCAGTGCAGCGACACCCCGTTCATCGGAAAGGTCAGCCCACCTTGCGGCCCCTGAAAGCTCAGGATGCCGATGGTCACCGTCGGGCCATAAAGAAACAGCACGAACAGCACGAAGATGGCCGCCAGCACATAGAAACTGCGGGGACGTTGCTCCATCGCTCAAAGCTCCTTGCGGATGTTCACGAAGCGCAGCAGCACCGCGATGATGATCAGAACGGTGGCCAGCAAGACCACCGCGGTGGCGGCCGCCGACGGGTATTGCAGCAAGGCGATGTCGTTGGAAATCAACCGCCCGACATTGGCGCTCTGACTGCCGGACATGAAGCGCACGGTGACGAAATCCCCCATCACCAGCGTGACCACGAAAATCGTGCCGATCATGATGCCGGGCTTGGTCAGGGGGATGATGACGTGGCGCAGGATCTGCGCGCCGCTGGCGCCATTGTCGCGCGCCGCTTCCAGCAAGGAGCGATCAATGCGCATCATGGTGTTGAAGATCGGCACCACCATGAACAGCGTATAGAGATGCACAAAGGCCAGAATGACCGAGAAATCCGAATAGAGCAGCCACTCCAGCGGCTCATCGATCAGCCCCCAGTTCTGCAGGGCGGTGTTGGCGATGCCATTGCGCCCAAGGAACGGGATCCAGCTGATCATCCGGATGATGTTCGATGTCCAGAACGGAATGGTGCACAGCAGGAACAGCGCGATCTGCATGGTCTGCGAGCGCACGTGGAAGGCAAGGAAATAGGCCACGGTAAAGCCGATGAGCAAGGTCAGCGCCCATGTCACCGCTGCGTATTTGAAAGTGGCAAGGAACACCTTGTAGGTGACCGGCGAGCCGAACAGGAATTGGTAATTGTCGAACTGGAAGGCCGGGTAGATGGAAAATTCCGTCGCCCCCCAGAAACTGACGATGACGATCATCACGATGGGCGCGACCAGAAATGCGATCATGACCAGCGCCAGCGGCGTCGCCTGAAGCCAGCCAAATAGCGTGCGATGCGCGTTCATTTCGCCAGAGCCTTCGACATGTCCCGCCTCTTCATCTTGCCAGGTAAACTCTCAGGGGGTCCGGGGGGCGACACGCCCCCCCGCGGGGGGGGGGGGGGGGGGGGCGCCCCCCCCCCCCCCCCCCCCCCCCTGCCGGGCGATCGCAGCCTCGATCAGGGGTGAATGGTGATCGGTGTGCCGTCGCGAACCATGGCGTAGATGTCTTCCATCTCGCGATCGCTCACGGCAATGCAGCCCCAGGTCCAGTCGCGCCCGGCGCTGCGGTACGGCGGCGGGGTGCCGTGAATGAAGATGTCACCGCCGGGGCTCTTGCCCATCGCTTCAGCCTCGGCCCGGTCATCGGGGCTGGGGTAGGACAGGCCGATGCTCAGGTGATACCGGGAGTTGGGGTTGCGCCGGTCGATGAAATACAGCCCCTCGGGGGTCTTGCCGTCACCCTCGATCTTCTTGTCCCCGGACGGGGCAAAGCCCAGCCCGATGTCGTAGCTTTCCAGCACCTTGTCGTTGTGCAACAGATACATGCGCCGGGCGCTTTTCTGCACCACCACATGAGTGATCTCGGGGCCATTGTAGGTTCTGAACTTGCTGTTGCTGCACGCCGCGAGGGCACCCGCCACCAGTAGCAGGGCAATCCTGAAAAACCGCATCTGTCCGCTCGTATTGTTATGGGTTGTTTTGCGGCCAACCATAGCGCGAATTCACCCACCGCGATAGCTCAAGGCGCGCTCACCTGTGCGTGAACGACGCCACCAACTCGACATGGGTCGACCAGCGGAACTGGTCCACCACCTGCACCCAATCCAGCGTATAGCCCGCCAGATCCAGCGCCGCCGCGTCGCGGGCGAAGGTCACCGGGTTGCAGGACACATGCGCGATCTTCGGCAGCTTCGCCAGCGCCAGCTGGGCGATCTGGGCTTCGGCCCCGGCGCGCGGCGGGTCGATCACCGCCGCGTCGAACCGCGACAGTTCGCTATCGATCAGCGGATCGCGGAACAGATCGCGCGCCTCGGTGGTGACGTGGCGCAGGCCTTGCGCCATACGCCAGCCCTTGTCGAGCGCCGCGATCATCGCCTTGTCGCCTTCCACCGCATGAACCCGCGCGCGCTCTGCCAGCGGCAGCGCAAAGGTGCCCGACCCGGCGAACAGATCCACCACATGCCCGGCATCGCCCACAGCCTCGCGCACGGCGGCGAGCAGCGCGGCTTCGCCCTGCGGCGTCGCCTGTAGAAACGCGCCGGGCGGCGGCACCACCCGCGCCGCCCCCATCTGCTGCTCTGCCGGACGCAGGGTCAGCACCGTATTGTCCCATGCGATGCGGGCACAGCCGTGACGGCGGGCGAGCTCTGCCAGCTGCATTTCCTCGGTCGGGTCCAGCGGCTTGCCACCGCTCACCCGCACATCGAGCCCGTGCAGCGAGGTCGTCACCATCACCGACAGCTCACCCTTGCGGGCGGCGCCAAGCACGGCCAGCACCTCGACCAGTGGTAGCGCGCCGGTCAGCTCTGGCTGCACCAACAGGCAATCGGGCACCGAAACGATGATGTCCGAGCCTTTCATGTGGAACCCGGCCTGCGCCCCCTTCTTGGTGCGCTTCGCCGAAAAAGACGCGCGGCGGCGGCTTTGCGGCGGCGAGATCGCAATGGGGCGAAACGCGGTATCAAGCGCATGCGCGGCAAGCGCCTGACGCACCACGCCAACCTTCCACTCGGCGGCGAAATCGTCACGGGCGTGCTGCAACTGGCAGCCGCCGCAGCTTTTGGCATGGCGGCAGGGCGCCTTGACCCGCTGTTCCACCGGCGTGACGATGCGCGGCTCCGCCATGCGGTCGCCACGGATGACACCTTCCACCACCTCGCCCGGCAGCGCGCCGGGCACAAAAACCGGCCCCGGGGCGATACCGTCGCCCTGGTGGCCAAGCCGCTCTATCGTAACCTGTTCCATGCGCTGCTCATGCCCCGGAGACGGGCCATTTGGCAAGCCTCACTCGGCGGCGTCGGCCTCGGGCACCATGAAACCGCCCGACTGGCGATGCCAGTAACGCGCATACAGGCCGTTTTGCGCCAGCAGCGCGTCGTGGCTGCCCGCCTCGACGATGCGCCCGGCGTCGAGCACGATGATCCGGTCCATTTCCGACAGCGTCGACAGGCGGTGCGCGATCGCCAGCACGGTCTTGCCCTGCATCACCCGGTCAAGCGCCGACTGGATCGCCGCCTCGACCTCGGAATCGAGCGCGCTTGTCGCCTCGTCCAGCACGAGGATCGGCGCGTTCTTGAGGATCGCGCGGGCCAGAGCGATCCGCTGGCGCTGGCCGCCGGACAGCTTCACGCCGCGCTCGCCCAGATGCGCCTCGTAGCCCTCGCGCCCATTGTGATCGCGCAATTTCAAAATGAACTCATGCGCCTCGGCCTTTTCGGCGGCGGCGATGACCTCCTCCATGGTGGCATCGGGCTTGCCATAGCGGATGTTGTCCAGCGCCGAACGATTGAACATCGCGGTTTCCTGCGTGACCATGCCGATCTGGCGGCGCAGACTTTCCTGCGTGACCTCGGCGATGTTCTGGCCGTCGATGAAGATGCCACCCTTTTCGGCGTCGTACAGCCGCAGCAGCAGCGCCACCATCGTCGATTTCCCCGCGCCCGAAGCCCCGACCACGCCGATCTTTTCCCCCGGCGCGATGTTCAGCGCGACATGGTCTATGCCGCCTTCCTTGCGGCCATAGGAAAACGCGACATCGCGAAACTCGACCCGCGCGTCGCTGACATCCAGCGCCTGCGCGCCGGGCGCATCCAGCAAGGTGTGGGCCGGGGTGATGGTGCGGATGCCGTCTTCGATCTCGCCGATGTTGGCGTACATGCCCATCAGGGTAAAGCTGACCCAGCCGGTCATCTGCGCAAGGCGCAACGCCACCGCACCGGTCGCCGCGATATCGCCGGCGCTGACCATGCCAACCGACCAGTAGAACAGCGCGCCGCCGATCAGCAGCACCGGCAGCGTGCCCGCCAGCGCCATCAGCCAGAATCGGAACTGCGCCGAGACATGGCCAAAAGCGATGAACCGGTCGCGATAGGTGCTCATGGCCCCCAGCGCGGCCTGATCCTCGAATTCGTCATGGGCGAACAGCTTGACAGTCTTGATGTTGGTCACCGTGTCGACAAGCTGGCCGGTGACCATCGCCCGCGCCGCCGCCCGCGCCTTGGAGGTCGAACGGATGCGCGGCATGAAATGGCGGATCAGAAAGCCATAGGCGACGATCCATGCCACCAGCCCCAGCGCGATGCGCCAATCGACCGCGCCCAGCAACCAGACCGAGCCGACCACCGAGGCCACCGCGAACAGCACCGAATGCACGGTTTCCGTGATCACATCGTTCATCGCGCGGGCCGTCTGCATTTCTTTCTGCGAGATGCGCCCGGCGAAATCATTGTCGAAAAACGTCACCGCGTGGCCCAGCGTATAGCGGTGCACCCGGCTCAGGATCAGGTTGAACACGTTCGGCTGCATCATCACCGATTGCGTATAGGCCGACATCCCAAGGATCGCCGGCCGCAGCAGCACGAAAAAGCCAAGGCACATCAACAGGAACCAGCCCTGCGCGCTGAACACCTCGCTTGGCGCGCCTCCCAGGGCCCGGTCGATGACATCGCCAAGCAGCTTGGCCGACAGAACCTCGGTCACGCCGCCAAGAATGGAAAAGATCGCCGCCGGAACCAGCACCGGCCAAGCGCCGCGGATCGCCCAGGCCATGAAACGCCAGAGCGTCGTGGGGGGCGGCGTCTTGGCGCGCGCAAATGGGTCAATGATTTCGGAAAGAGTCATTCCGCAGCCTTCTCGGAGGTGTTGGTGGCGGGCTGGTCGGGGTCGAGGAAACCTCCGGACTGGCGGGCCCAGAACCCGGCATATAGCCCCTTTTGTGCCAAAAGCACGTCATGCGTACCCTCTTCGGCGATCTTTCCCCCGTCAAGGACAAGGATGCGGTCCATATGCGCAATGGTGCTGAGCCGGTGTGCGATGGCGATGACGGTCTTGCCCTGCATCATGCCGTACAGTGTATCCTGAATCGCCGCTTCGACTTCGGAATCCAGCGCGCTGGTTGCCTCGTCCAGCAGCAGGATCGGCGCATCCTTGAGGATGACCCGGGCCAGCGCGATCCGCTGGCGCTGCCCACCCGACAGCTTGACGCCGCGCTCGCCGACCTGCGCGTCATAGCCGGTGCGGCCCTGCCCGTCCTGTAGCGTCAGGATGAACTCATGCGCCTGCGCCTGTTTTGCGGCGGCGATCATCTCGTCTTCGCTTGCATCGGGGCGGCCATACAGCAGGTTGTCGCGCACCGAGCGATGCATCAGCGCGCTGTCCTGCTGCACCATGCCGATGGCGCGGCGCAGGCTGTCTTGTTGCACCTGCGTCACGTCCTGACCATCGATGAGAATTTTTCCCGATTCCGGGTCATAAAAGCGTAGCAGCAATTTCACCAGCGTCGATTTGCCAGCGCCAGAGCGCCCGACAAGGCCGATCTTTTCCCCCGGCTTCAGGGTCAGGGAAATTTTCTCTAGCCCGCCCTGCCCGCGCCCATAATGATGCGTCAGCGCTTGCAGCTCGATCCGCCCGTCGCTCAGCGCCAGCGGTTTTGCCCCCGGCACATCGACAAGCGCGATGGGCTGGGCGATGGTCTCCATCCCCTCGGCGACAACCCCAAGCTGGCGGAAAAACGTGGTCAGCGCCCACATGATCCAGCCGGTCATAGCGTTCAGCCGCAGCGTCAGCGCCGTCGCCGCAGCGACGATCCCGACCGAGGCGGTGCCCTGCATCCACAGCACCAGCCCCCAGCCCACCACGCCGACGATCAGCAGCCCGTTCAGCACCACCAGCGCCAGATCCATCTGCGTATAGATCCGCATTTCGGCGCGAAACGTGTCGCGGGCGAGGTCGATCGCCTCTTTCGCGTAATTGAGTTCCTGACGATCCTGCGCGAACATCTTCACGGAGTGGATGTTGGTATAGGCGTCGACCACCCGCCCGTTCACAAGGCTGCGCGCATCCGACGCCGCCTTCGACGCCGGTCCGACCTTGCGGATCAGCCAGCGCATCAACACGCCGTAGCCTACGAACCACAGGATCAGCGGCAGCATCAGCCGCGGATCGGCATCCGCCAGCAACACTGCCGCGCCAACGATATAGGCCAGCGCAAAGGTCAGCGCGTCAAAGACCTGAAACACCGCCTCGCCCGCCGCCGGGGGCGTCTGCATGATGCGGTTGGCGATGCGTCCGGCGAAATCATTCTCGAACCAGCCGATGGATTGCCGCAGCACCTGCGCATGCGCCCGCCAGCGGATCAGCACCCCAAAGCTCGGCATGATCGCGTTGTTCAGAACCAGCACATCCAGCGCCTGAATCAGCGGTCGGATCAACAGGATGAACAGCCCCATCAGCACCAGCGCCGTGCCATGATCGGCCCAGACCTGCGCCGGATCGCCGGCGAGTATGTCGACCACCCAGCCCATCGCCCAGATCAGCCCGATCTCGACGCTGGCAACCGCAACAGACAGCAGCCCCGCCCAGATGAACAGCTTGCGGAACGGCCTGGCGTATTGCGCGATGAACGGCAGCATCTTGCGCGGCGGGGTGTCTGTCTGCTCGTAATCGCAATAGGGATCAACGAGGTTTTCAAAGTAGCGGAACATGTCGGGGGGTCCTTCGCCTGCGCGCGGAGTGTCCCTGATTCCCTACAGGAACACCATGACGGAAAAGCCTCCCAGCGCCAACGCCATGATCCGGGCAAAGATCCGCCACGCGCGCGGGGTGGTCAGCAGCCATGTCAGCAAGCTGCCCGCGCTGGCCCAGAACAGGCAGCACAGCAGGTTCAGCCCGCTGAAGGCGCTGCCCAGCCGCATCGCCTCGGCCACGGCGCCAAGCCCGCCGGGATAGGCCGAGCTTGCCGCCAGCGCCACCGCCCAGACCTTGGGGTTGATCCATTGAAACAGCACCGCCTCGACAAAGCTCATCGGGCACTCGCGGCCATCGCCCTGTTTGCGGTGGGAATTCCACAGCCCCCAGGCCATCCGCAGCATCCAGGCGCTTGCGGCGAGTTTCAGTATCAGCGCCAGTGTCGGCACCTGCGCCAGCAGCGCCGCGATGCCAAGCCCGGTCAGCCCCGCCGTGATGCCCACGCCGAGCACCACCCCGAACAGATGCGGCAAGGTGCGTTTCAGCCCGAACCGCGCGCCAGACGCGGTCAGCAGCACCACGTTCGGCCCCGGCGAGAACAGGCCTAGGAACACGAAACCGTAAAGCGGGTCGATCATCGTATCAGCTCGTCTTTCGTCAGCGCGAAGCCCGAGGCGATCCAGCGCGTTTCCATGTCTTTGAGCGCCGCGCCAAGCGCCGCGCCTTGCAGGCCGGGCATCAGGTCGCGCGGTTTCACGGGAAACACCGCCGCAGCCCCTTTTGCAATCGCGACCTCGGTCTCGGGGTCCAGTGTCTGGCCAAGGCTGGCCGCGCGGATCAGCGCAATATCGCGGGCGATGGTTTCGCCATGACGCCAGGCGATCTCCGCAAGGCTACCGCTGGCCTCACGGTATAGCATCAGGCGTTTTTTCTGATGCTTCGACAGCCGCAGCCCCTCGCCGTTCGAGCCAAGCACCGCAAGACGGCGCAGCGAGTCCGGTGTCAGCCCGGCCTCCAGATGTACTAGCGGGGCCAACGCATCCGGCATTGCCCCCGGCAGCACCCGCGCCAACACGCCAAGCTGCGCCATTGTCGCAACGGCGGGCGCAGGATCGGGCGCGGCCAGCAGCTTGAGCAGCTCTTGCCCCACTCGTTCAGCGGAGAGGCTTTCCAGACCGTCAAGCCCATCGGCAATCCCTGCCAGCGCAACAGGGTCCATGCCCTGCGCCGGATCGGCATACCAAGCGCAAAACCGGAAGAACCGCAGGATGCGCAGGTAATCTTCGGCGATACGCGCGCTGGCGTCCCCAATGAACCGCACACGCCGCGCCTGCAGGTCCGGCAGCCCACCAACCGGATCGAACACCTGCCCGCGCGCATCGGCATAAAGCGCGTTCATGGTGAAATCGCGCCGCTGCGCGTCTTCGGCCATGCAACTGGAAAAGCGCACGACAGCATGCCGCCCATTGGTTTCCACGTCGGTGCGAAAGGTGGTGACCTCGTGCCCGATGCCATCCACGACGACGGTGACGGTGCCATGGTCGATGCCGGTCGGCACTGGCTTCAGCCCTGCCGCCTGCGCCAGCGCGACAACCCGCTGGGGCGACGCATCGGTCGCGATATCCACATCGGCGACGGCAACTCCCATCAGCGCATTACGCACGCAGCCGCCTACAGCGTAGGCCACGTGGCCGCCCGACTCGAGCATCCCCAACACCGCCTGAGTCGGCGCGGCGGTCAGCCACTCGCCATCGACCTTCACGGATGAATGCGCCCGGCCAGCGCCCTCAGCATCCGCGCCGTCGCGCCCCAGATGTAATAGGGACCATAGGGCGCGGTGTAATAGAGCCGACGCTGACCGCGCCAGCGCCGGCCTTCGATATGGTATCGCGCCGGGTTGGTGACATGGGCAAAGGGCACGCGAAACACCTCGGCCACCTCGCCCGGCTCTGCCACCGGATCAAAGCAGGGCGCCAGCGCCACCACAGGCGTCACCACGAAGCCGGTCACCGTTTCATGCGTCGGCAGAGTCCCGAGAATTTCGACCGTTTCCGGGAAAAGCCCCACCTCTTCGCGCGCTTCACGCAGCGCGGCCGCCACCGGGCCATCATCGACAGGATCGACCTTGCCACCGGGAAAGGCAATCTGGCCGGGATGATGTTTCAGCCGCGACGACCGCTTGGTCAGCAACAGTTCCAGACCATCTGGGCCGGGCATGAACACCGCAAGCACGCCAGCCGGGCGCAGTTTACGGCCCTCGGGCAGAACGGTGCCGGGGTTCAGATCAAAATCAGACGACGGCTGCCCGTCTTCCAGAAGTGCGCGACGCAGCGCGCGTTCCTGATCCCCGGCAAGGCTCACTTGTTGGCCTCGAACCCCACGCTTGTGGGGTCCATATCGTAATGCGCGCCGCAGAACTGGCAGTCGGCAGTGACGCGACCATCGTCCGTGGTCATCTTCTCGATGTCCTTGGCCGAATAGATCGACAGCGACTGGCGCACCTTGTCTTCGGAACAGGTGCAGCCAAACCTTACCGGCTGGGCATCGTAGACGCGGGGCTGTTCCTCGTGGAACAGGCGCACCAGAAGATCGGTCGGCGGCAGGTCGGGGCCGATCAGTTCAAGCTCGTCCACCGTATCGACGTGGAAATTGACGCGGCGCCAGTTTTCCTGCTCGTCGCCCTGCACGAGGTCTTCGGGCTTGAGCAACCCGCCATCGCCCGATCCGCCGCCCTGCGCGAAGGGCGACGCCTTGGGCATGGTCTGGATCATGATGCCGCCCGCCCGCCATTCGCCAGAGCCGTCGGCGTTCATCACCTTGCCGAAATTGAGCGCAAAGCGCGTCGGCAATTGTTCGGATTGCGCAAAATAGCTTTCGGCACAGGCGGCCAGCGAGCCGCCCGCCAGCGGGGTAATGCCCTGATAGGGCGTCGTGCCTTCGCCCTGATCCATCAGGATCGCGAAATACCCCTCTTCGAGCTGATCGAAGGCCGTGGCGTCGCTGACCTGATCGCGGTCGAAACTTGCATAGGCGCGGATGCGCGCCGGCTCGCCTTCGGCGCTCGGGGCAAAATAGTCCGTCGCGATCATCCGCAGCGCGCCGCGGGTCTGCACCTGAAGCGACAGCTTCCAGCGCAGCTTGACCGTCTGGCCGATCAGCGCTGTCAGCAGCGTCATTTCGGCGACAAGCGCCTCGATCGGTTCGGGGTAATCGTGCTGGGACAGAACGCCGTTCAGCACGCCATCAAGCCGCGCCACCCGGCCACGGATGTCGGGAAGATCGAGCTGAAAGGGGAGGACTGTGTCATCCCAGGCAAGTTTGGTGCCGATGGTCATGGGGTTTCCTTATCTGCCGCGCGTTGGCATACCGGCACCATATAGGCAGAGCAAGCTCGATACCAAGGGGCCCCTGATGATCCGACGCTACGGAGACGCGCCCGAGCCCGCGCGCCGCTATACCCTGCGCCCCGGCGCCTATGCGATCCTGCCGCGCGATGGCGCGCTGCTGGTGACCCACCAATCAGAGCCATGGCCCGAATTTCAGCTGCCCGGCGGCGGCATCGACGCAGGCGAATCGCCGGTGCAGGCGTTGCACCGTGAAGTCTACGAAGAAACCGGCTGGCACATCACGCGCGCCCAGCGGCTTGGGGCGTTCCGGCGTTTCACCTACATGCCGGAATACGATCTGTGGGCCGAGAAGCTGTGCATCATCTATGCCGCACTGCCGGTGCGCCCGCACGGCGCGCCGCTGGAGCCGGGGCATTCGGTGCGATGGATGGCGCCAATGGTCGCCGCAGCGCTGCTGGGCAACCCCGGAGACCGTGATTTCGTGCGCCGTCACGCGGTCTGACCAGCGGGCAAACCGTCGAATTCAAGCAGCGCGGCGGATACGTCGTCTTCAAGGATGATACCGCCGCGCGTGAGCTGGCTGAGCCGCCAATACAGATCGTCAAGGAATTCCGTGCCAAGGGCGCCGGAGCATTGCCTCACAAGATCAACCAGACCGCTCTGATCAAGCATCTCGCCGTTCTTCAGCGTGGCTTCGGTAATGCCATCGGAATAGATCAGCAGACGGTCGCCCGGCTGCATCTCGATCTCGATCCGGTCGTAGGACACATCGGGCACAAGGCCGATGGGCAAGCCGCCGTTGCCGATGTATTCCATGCTGCCGTTGGCATGGATCAGCAGCGGCGGAGGATGCCCCGCCTGCACCAGCCGGACCCGCCCGGTACCCATGTCGATGATCGCATAGCCCATCGTCAGATATTCAAGCACCCCCGGATCGGCAGACAGACGATCGTTCAGGCGACGCGCGACCTCTTCGGGCGGGCTGAAGGCGACAAGCTTTTCGAAACGGCGTTCGAGCGCGATGTTCTGATCGGGAAAATCGCCCCCGAGATAGCCCGCCACCCGCGCCGTCATTAGCGCTGAGGTAATGCCGTGACCGGACACGTCGATGCTGTAGACCCCGACCCCGAACTTGTTCGGACTGAAAAAACCGACGAGATCGCCGCCGACATGCCCACAGGGTTTCAGCAACAGGCTGACCCGCGCGCCGCCGTAATCATGGTGGCGGCGCGGTACCAGCGCCTGCTGGATGGTCCGGGCCTGCCGCAGGTCGCGATCGATGGCATCATAAGCGCCCTGCAACTTGCCCAGCGTGTCGGTCAGCTTGCGCTCCATCTCGAGAATGCGGGCACCGGCGTTAATACGGGCGCGCAGCTCGTTGGAATTGACCGGTTTGGTCAGGAAATCGTCGGCACCGGCATCCAGCCCGGCGGCGACCTCTCCCTTTTCGCTCTTTGAGGTCAGGAGAATGAAATAGCCGTAATTGTCGCGCCGCAGAGCACGAAACCGACGGCAGAATTCAAGCCCATCCATGCCGGGCATCATCCAGTCCGACAGCACGGCATCGGGCACGACCTGTTCGCAAAGCTCAAGCGCCTCTTCGGCACTTTCCGCCTGCCAGACCTCGAACCCCCAACGTTTCAGCATCGCGCTGAGGATCTTGAGCTGCACAACGCTGTCATCGACCACCAGAATCCGCCGCAGATGCGGTGACGACGGGCTGGGCGTAATGATATCTGCTGTGTTCGGTTGCAAGCGGCGTTCCGGGCATGAAAAGGCAGTTTGGTCAGTCTTAGCGCAGGTGTGTTAAGACCCCCTTCAATCGCGCCCAAAAATTTGATCGGCTTCGCTCAGACTATCTTTACCTTCTGCGGCTAGCCTGCCCGCAGGAGGTGCGCCATGATCGACTGGACCCGCGTTGCCGAGCTTCGCGATGAAATCGGGGCCGAGGATTTCGACGAGATCGTCGAGGCCTTCCTCATGGAGGTAGAGGCAACGCTCGAAGAGCTGCCAGAGACAGCCGGAAACCCCTCGAAAATCGAAGAAAAACTGCACTACCTCAAGGGCAGCGCGCTGAATCTGGGGTTTTCCGCTTTGTCAGACCTGTGCCAGACAGGGGAAAGCGCCGCCAACGCGGGCGACGCCAATGTCGATCTGCCCGCTGTCGCGGCGCTATACCAATCGTCCCGCGACCATTTCCTGCGCGAACTGCCAAAGCGCTGCGCCGCTTAGATTAGGAACTGCGCCAGCGTCTCGTCTTCGGTGATGTCGCGCAGCGCATAGCCATGCGCGTCCAGCTGCGCCTGAAGCTTGGCGAAATTCTCGGGCGCGGTGGTCTCGATGCCGATCAGAACCGAGCCGAAGTTGCGGGCGGATTTCTTGAGATACTCGAACCGGGCAATATCGTCATCCGGCCCCAGAAACCCAAGGAAATCTTTCAAGGCGCCGGGTCGCTGCGGCAGCCGCAGGATGAAATACTTTTTCACACCGGAATAGCGCTGCGCCCGTTCCTTGACCTCGGGCAGACGCTCGAAATCGAAATTTCCGCCAGAGGTCACGCAAACCACTGTCTTGCCGCGGATCGACTGCCCAAGATCCTTGAGCGCGTCCACCGACAGCGCCCCCGCCGGTTCCAGCACGATTCCCTCGACGTTCAACATCTCGAGCATGGTGGTGCAAAGGCGATCCTCGGAAATCGCCAGCGTATTCGCCAGCCCGACATCCTTGAGACATTCGAAGGTCCGCATCCCGATCTGCCCGACCGCAGCGCCATCGGCAAAGGTATTCACCTGCGTCAGCGGCACCGGCCGCCCCGCCTTCAGCGCGGCGCGCAGACAGGCGCCGCCAGATGGCTCAACAAAGGTATATTGCACATCGTTGCCGAAATACCCCAGCATCCCCGACCCAAGACCGCCGCCACCGACGGGAATCACCACGTGATCCGGCAAGCGGCCCAACTGGGATTCAATCTCGGCCGCCACGCTAGCCTGTCCTTCGATCACGTCGTCATCATCGAAGGGCGACAGGAAATGCCCGCCCTTCCCGGCACAATACTGCTGCGCCGCCGCCAGCGTATCGTCGAAATAATCGCCGGTCATCACGATCTCGACCATCTCGCCGCCAAAGATCCGGGTCTTCTGGATCTTTTGATCCGGCGTGGTCACCGGCATGAAGATCACGCCTTTTTTCTTGAATATCCGGCACATGAAGGCCACGCCCTGCGCGTGGTTCCCTGCCGAGGCCGCAACGAAAAGATCGGCCTCCGGGCGTTTCGACATGGCGTTGAACGCGCCGCGCAGCTTGTAGCTGCGCACCGGGCTCAGATCCTCGCGCTTGAGCCAGATGTCCGCGCCATAAAGCTGCGACAGGTGGGCATTGCGCAAAAGTGGTGTCTCGGGGAAAACCTCGCGCATCCGCTCGGCGGCGGCGCGGGCCCGGTCTTGAAAGCTGTCCATGCCCTGACCTTGCGCAATCCGATGCGCTTGGCAAGCCGCTTACAGCCGACGGCCCTCGATGAAGACCCCGTAAAGCGTTGTCAGCAGCGACACACCAAACATCGTGACGAACCAGTCGATGACAAGCCCGTAGATCAAACTGATCGGCCCGGTGGTGTTTCCATCGATCATCCCGGGGATTTCGATCAACAGCTTGGCCCCGATGACGATCAGCGCCAATTGTAGCAGCGCGGTGGAATCGCCAGAGGTCGCATCCCAGCTTTCCCGCATCTTCATGGGCTTGCCCATGGCCGATGCAGGCAGCACGAGTCCCACCCGAAAGAAGATATAGCTGCCAAGCCCGACAAGACCGAACGTCATCAGGCCGATCAGTGCAGGCGATGAGCCGATACCAAGGACAAGCCCGGCAATGACAGATCCCAGCGCGATCAGTATGAAGCCGATCAGCAAGGAGCGCCCGAAATACGACAGCATCTCTGATCCGTGCCAGCGCGGCACGAAGCCTGCCGGTTCTTCTCCGGTCAACACAAAGCGATGCCAGCCGACCGCGATCCAGAGACTTGCAACCACCGCGAAGATCGACAGCAGCAACAGCTCTGCGGTTCCGGCCGTCGGCTGTTGCAGCGAATCATCCGGTGTGACGAAAAGAAACACCGTAAACGCCATCTGTACCAGATACAGTAACGACGACAGCCGCAGCGCGACGCCAAGGTTGTCCAGCACCATCCGTACCGAGTGAAGGAAGAGTTTCCAGCCCATCGCGCCCGCCTCATCTGTCGACTTTCCCGGCAGGGCTATCACAGGAAAAGGGGTGGTCAACGACCGATCCTTGCTCCTTACGTCAAAAGGCCATAAACCGCGCGGCAGATTCAGCGTAAGGAACAACCTATCATGTCGGCGCCCAAGAAAGTCGTCCTGGCCTATTCCGGAGGCCTCGACACCTCGATCATCCTAAAATGGCTGCAAACCGAATACGGTTGCGAGGTGGTAACCTTTACCGCCGATCTCGGTCAGGGCGAAGAGCTCGAACCGGCGCGCGCCAAAGCCGAGATGATGGGGGCCACCGAGATCCACATCGAAGATCTGCGCGAGGAATTCGTGCGCGACTTCGTCTTCCCGATGTTCCGCGCCAACGCTCTTTACGAAGGGCTTTACCTGCTGGGCACCTCGATCGCGCGCCCGCTGATCTCCAAGCGTCTCGTCGAGATCGCCGAAGCCTGCGGCGCCGATGCGGTGGCGCATGGTGCAACCGGCAAAGGCAACGACCAGGTGCGGTTCGAACTGGCCGCCTATGCGCTGAACCCAGATATCAAGGTGATCGCACCGTGGCGTTTGTGGGATTTGTCATCTCGCACAAAACTAATTGATTTTGCTGAGAAAAACCAGATTCCGATTGCCAAGAACAAGCGCGGCGAAGCGCCTTTCTCGGTCGATGCGAACCTGCTGCACACCTCCTCCGAAGGCCGGGTTCTGGAAGATCCCGCCGAGGAGGCGCCCGAATACGTCCTTCAGCGCGTCGTGCCCGTCGAGCAAGCCCCGAACGAACCCGAGCTGGTCGAGATCACATTTGAAAAAGGTGATGCGGTCGCGATCAACGGCGAGGCGATGTCGCCCGCGACGATCCTGACCAAGCTGAACGAACTGGGCGGCAAGCATGGCATCGGCGTTCTCGACCTTGTCGAGAACCGCTTCGTCGGCATGAAATCCCGTGGCATCTACGAGACCCCGGGCGGTACGATTCTGCTTGAGGCACATCGCGGCATCGAGCAGATCACGCTGGACAGCGGTGCAGGTCACCTCAAAGATTCGATCATGCCGCGCTACGCGGAACTGATCTACAACGGCTTCTGGTTCTCGCCCGAACGCGAAATGCTTCAGGCGCTGATCGACAAGTCGCAAGAGCATGTGACCGGCACCGTTCGTCTGAAACTCTACAAGGGCTCGGCGCGCACCATTGCTCGCTGGTCCGAACAGTCGCTCTACTCAGAGGCGCATGTGACCTTCGAAGACGACGCTGGCGCCTACAACCAGGAAGACGCCAAGGGGTTCATCCAGCTCAACGCGCTACGCCTGAAACTTCTGGCCGCGCGGAACCGCCGTCTGAAGGGCTGAGCCTTTCACAAGCGCCGTAGTGTTTTCCCCCGCCGGACACGCCTCCGGCGGGGATATTTTTGGCCAGAAGAGGCCGCGAGCGGTCTTCCCTGCTTCTTCTGGCTCTAAATATCCCGGGGTCCGGGGCAGCACCCCGGCTTGGTGAACGGTTGAAAATGGCGGCACTCAACGACATTCTCGCGGCACAAGACGCACATTGGACCCAGATCACCAGCGAACTCCGTCAGGGGCACAAAACGAGCCACTGGATCTGGTACGTTTTTCCTCAGCTCGAATGTCTTGGCCGGTCTGGTAATCCCCCCCCGATCTTAAGTGGATGCGGAAGTAGAATTTTCTCGGCAGGATGAACGAGGAGATTCCGATGAAGAAGACAC
>NZ_JAUOQN010000003.1:0-190106 GCF_030547555.1 Salipiger sp. 1_MG-2023
CCGTGACCGAGGCTGTAGGATAAGTGTGTCCGGGGGAAGGGGCAGCTTGGCCATCAGCGGCTTTGTGCAACAGAGCCGATCAGACATGTCACCGCTCCTTGTCTGGAGCCGCGAAACATGCAGCGACCTGAAATCAGCGGGCCCCGGGCCCAAAAGCGTTCTGGCATTCCGCGCCACAAAACCGTATCTGCAGTGGCGACAAGGAGTGGCGAGACATGGCGGAATACGAAACCCCCGGACCGGTCGAAACTGATTTCAGGGACGCGATCTCTTCGATCGAGGAGATCATCGACGATGCGCGCAACGGGCGCATGTTCATTCTCGTCGACCACGAGGACCGCGAGAATGAGGGTGATATCATCATCCCCGCACAATGGGCCACCCCGGACGCGATCAATTTCATGGCCACCTACGGGCGCGGCCTGATCTGTCTGTCGATGACGCCCGAACGCTGCGATGATCTGGGCCTGATGATGATGAGCGTCAACAACAGCTCGCGTCACGAGACCGCTTTCACCATTTCGATCGAGGCCCGCGAGGGCATCACCACCGGGATTTCCGCCGCCGACCGCGCCCGCACCGTCGCCGTTGCCATCGACAGCAGCAAAGGGCCGGCAGACATTGCCACCCCCGGTCATGTCTTCCCGCTGCGCGCCAAATCAGGCGGCGTGCTGGTCCGCGCAGGCCATACCGAAGCTGCCGTGGATGTCGCGCGCCTTGCCGGGTTGAAGCCCGCGGGAGTGATCTGCGAGGTGATGAACGACGATGGCACCATGGCGCGGCTGCCCGAGCTGATCGCCTTTGCCCAGCGCCATGGCATCAAGATCGGCACCATTTCCGATCTGATCGCCTATCGGCGCCGCCACGACAATCTCGTGCGGGTCGTGCGCGAACAATCCGTTACCTCGGAATTCGGTGGCGACTGGGAGATGAAGATCTACACCGACACCACCCATGGCGACGAGCATATCGCGCTCTCCATGGGCGATATCTCGACCGACGAACCGGTACTGGTGCGCATGCACGCCATGGACCCGATGCTGGACATCGTCGGCACCGGCCATGCAGGCCGCGCAAACGAATTTCGCGATGCCATGATGGCCGTTGCCGCCGAGGGTCGGGGCGTTGTCGTCTTGTTGCGCGACACCGCAATGAAGCTTGAACCGGAAGAAGGCGACAGCCCGCGCACGCTGCGCCAATACGGGCTTGGCGCGCAGATCCTGTCCTCGCTCGGGCTGTCGAAGCTGGTTCTGCTGACCAACTCTCCCACGCCGAAGATCGTCGGCCTTGACGCCTATGGCCTTGAGATCATCGGCACGCAAAAGATCGGAGACGCATGATGGCATCGTCGGAAACCCATTACGTTCTGCCGCGCCCGACCTTTGACAAGCCAGTGAAGATGCTGATCGTGCTGTCTCCGTATTACAAGCAGATCGCCGAGCAGCTGGTCGCCGGTGCGACCGCCGAAATCGAAGCCGTGGGCGGATTTCACGAGATCGTCGAAGTGCCCGGCGCGCTCGAGATCCCGACCGCCATCGGCATCGCCGAGCGCATGTCGAACTTCGACGGCTACGTGGCGCTTGGCTGCGTGATCCGCGGCGAGACCACCCATTACGATACCGTCTGCAACGACAGCTCGCGCGGGCTGACGCTGCTGGGGCTTCAGGGGCTGTGCATCGGCAATGGCATCCTGACGGTCGAAAACCACGAGCAGGCGATGGTGCGCGCCGAGGCCGCCGGGCAGAACAAGGGCGGCGGCGCGGCCGCTGCGGCCTTGCATCTGATCGCGCTCGCCCGTAGGTGGGGCTCTTCCCGCAAGGGGGTTGGATTCGTTCCGGCCCGTGACGAGTATCAGGTGGCGGGATTCGGCTCAGGAAAAGACACCGCATGACGACCAAGGACACGCCTCAGGCCCTCTCGGGCAACCAGAAGCGCAAGATGAAATCCGCTTCGCGTCTTTATGCGGTGCAGGCTCTGTACCAGCTGGAAATCGGCAGCCAGACGGTCGAGCGTGTCCAGAACGAGTTCATCGATCACCGCTTCGGCGCCGAAATCGAAGAAGGTGTCGAGATGATCGACGGCGATGTCGGCCTGTTTGGCAAGATCACCGCCTCGGCCGTCAACTGGCAGGCCAAGATCGACCAATTGACCGATCGGGCGCTGGTCGCCAAATGGCCCATCGGGCGTATCGACCCGACGCTGCGCGCCCTGTTCCGCGCCGCCGGGGCGGAATTCGTCGACAGCGACACGCCGCCCAGAATCGTCATCACCGAATATGTCGATGTCGCCCGCGCTTTCTTTCCCGAAAGCAAAGAGCCGCAATTCGTCAACGCCGTGCTCGACCACATGGCCCGCGAAGCGCGCCCCGAGGCGTTCTAAAGGTCCAGCGACGACAGCAGCGGCATCATCATCGAAAACAGCTCGGCCTGCGAGCTGATGTCGCATTTGCGGTACAGTTGCTTGCGGAACACCTTGACCGTCTGCGGGCTGATCTCCAGCCGCATGGCGATCGAGCTCGACGAATGCCCCTTGAGCACCAGAAGCGCGATTTCCGCCTGTCGGTCGGTCAGCGCGATGCCGCGATCCGCCGCCACGCGCCGCTGCAGCGCCCCTGACACGTCACTGTCGCGGATCGCGCCTTCGGAGCGCAGCCCCGCCCAGTTGCGTTCGATCAGCGCGCAGGCGATGGGGGCGAGGCGCTGCGCCCGTTCCAAATCGCGCGGGCTGAACACCCGCGCCGAACTGGCATCGCGCCCAAGGCAGACATGCACCGACACCCCCGGCGCCGGATAACCGACATAAGCGATTTCGTCGCACATCGTCGTTTCTTGATAATAGGTGGCAAAATACTCGTTGCGGGTAAACTGATCGGGCGCGATGTCGCGCATCCGGTACAGGCCCGCAGCTGCCCGTTCTATGTGCAGCGCGTGGAACGGATCCAGCAGATAGGCCCCGGTCAGGTAATCCGACACGATCCTCTCATGGACACGCGGCTCGCGCGCGTGGGAAAATAGCAGCTGCGGGCTGCGCTCCTGAAAATACGCCAGCATCGTGGTGTTGTCGATTTCAAAGCACCGGGTGAGCCACTGGAACAGGTGCCCCGCAAAGCCATCGGTGTTCAGCGCCGCGATGGCATCGCCCAGAAACGTCTCGGACAGGTTCGGCAAATCGCGCATCATACCTCTCTGGGGGTATATACCCCTGTCTGCGGCCCCGTTTAGGGTATGACCATCTAAACAGGTGGTATCATCCACGCAAGACCGGGCACAGATCCGGCGAGACAGGGGAACAGCGTGACGGGAACCGTGATCAGCATTGACCGCGTGGTGAAAAGTTTTGGCACCTTCACCGCGCTGCACGAGGTGTCTTTCGACATCGCGGACAATGAATTCTTTACCCTGCTGGGGCCGTCGGGCTGCGGCAAGACCACGCTGCTGCGCTGCATCGCCGGGTTCGAACCGGTCAGCGGCGGGCAGATCCGGCTCAATGGCAAGGATATCGCCCCCCTGCCCCCCTACAAGCGCCCGGTGAACACGGTGTTCCAGCATTACGCGCTGTTCCCACATATGACGGTGCTTGAAAACGTCATGTTCGGCCTGCAACGGCTGGGCTGGAGCGCGATGGACGCGCAGGGCCGCGCCCGGCAGGCGCTGGAGCTGGTCCATCTGTCGGAGTTCCTGAAACGTCGCCCCGGACAGCTGTCTGGCGGGCAGCAACAACGCGTCGCTCTGGCCCGCGCACTGGCGCCCGAACCGCGCGTGCTGCTGCTGGACGAGCCGCTGTCGGCGCTTGATCTCAAGCTGCGTCAGGCGGTGCGCATGGAGCTGAAACAGATCCAGCGCGAAACCGGCATCGCCTTTGTCTTTGTCACCCATGATCAGGAAGAGGCGCTGACCATGTCCGACCGCATCGCTGTCATGTCCAATGGCCATGTCCAGCAGATCGGCACCCCGCGCGAGATCTATGAAACCCCCGCCAACCGCTTTGTCGCGGATTTCATCGGCGAGACCAATCTGATCGAGGTTCCCGTGCTAGGCATCAGCGGTGGGCTGGCCGAGGTGTCGCTGCCCGGTGGGCGCCGGGTGCACTGCCCGACGCGGCTGGTCGATGGCAAACAGGGCGTGCTGTCGGTGCGCCCCGAACGCATCGATCTGTGCCCCGCCGCCGAGGCCGACATGATCGTCACCGCCGGCGAGCAGGTCTATCTGGGCACTGACATCCAGCTCAAGGCGCATCTCGCCAGCGGGCAGGAAGTGACCGTACGGCTGCAGAACGCCGCGGCGACGGTGCTGCCCGAACGCGGCACCGAACTGGGGTTGAAGCTGGAAACAGGCGCCGCGCGCCTGCTGGCTGCCTGATGGCGGCGATGGCGCCGGGCGGCGCATCCAACTCCGAGATCTACAAGGGCAACGCGGGCAAGCTGCTGCTGCCGACATGGCTGGTGATCGGGTTTTTCCTGCTGATCCCCGTGGCGCTTATGGCGGTCTACAGCTTTCTGACCAAGGAATTCCGCGGCGGCGTGATCTGGGAGTTCACCCTGACTGCCTATGACCAGTTCTTCCTGAACCGGGGCCTGTTCGGCGACGAACCGCCCAGCATCGAATGGACCTATATCGGCATTTTCTGGCGCTCGATCTGGCAGGCCGGGCTGGCAACCGTGCTGTGCTTGCTGATCGGCTTTCCCACCGCGTGGTTCATCGCCACCCGTGCGCCGCGCGATCGCACCATCTGGCTGCTGATCGTCACCGTGCCCTATTGGGTCAACCTGCTGATCCGCACCGTGTCGATGAAATTCCTGATCCGCGACGAAGGCCCGCTGAACGCGCTGCTGCTGTCCAGTGGCATCATCGACACGCCGCTCGGGCTGATCAACACCAACCTCGCGGTGCAGCTGGGGCTATTCTACAGCTACCTGCCGTTCATGGTGCTGCCGGTCTACGCCGCAGTGGAACGCTACGATTTCGCGCTCTCCGAGGCGGCGGCGGATCTTTACGCCAGCCGCTGGACCATCCTGCGCCTCGTGATCCTGCCGGTAGTCAAGCCCGGCATCATCGCGGGTTGCATTCTGGTATTCGTGCCGTCGCTGGGGGCGTTCCTTGCGCCCGACCTGCTGGGCGGGGCCAAAAGCTTCATGATCGGCTCGCTGATCGAAGAGCAATTCAAGGGCGCGGCGGGCAACTGGCCGTTCGGGGCCGCCGCCGCGATGATCCTGATGACCATCGTGATGATCGTGCTGCTGGTCTACGCCCGTTCGCAAACCCGCGAGGCAAAAGCATGAAACAGCTCGACCTGCGCCGCTTTCCCGGCTTTTTCGCCATCACGCTGGCCTGCGTGTTCGTGCTGTATGCCCCGCTGATGGTGGTGGCGGTCTACAGCTTCAATGAATCGACCTCGATCACCCGCTGGGGCGGCTTTTCGCTAAGCTGGTACGCCGATGTCTTCACCGGACCCGAAAGCCCGAAATTCCAGCGCGCGGCACTCAATTCGCTGATCATCGCGGTGCTGGCGGGGAGCGGTGCGACGCTGATCGCCACATCGGCCGCCGTCGCAATGCACCGCGCGGGTCGCTTCAAGGCCAAGACCGCCAGCTTTGCGCTGATCAACCTGCCGCTGATGGTCCCCGAGGTTGTCACCGCCGTCGCCAGCCTGATCTTTTTCACCGCCATCGGCTTTTCGGGCGGCATCGGCACCATCCTGCTGGCGCATCTGGCCTTTTGCATCCCGTTTGCCTACCTGCCCATCGCGGCGCGGATGCAGAGCATTTCCGACAGCTACGAACAGGCGGCGATGGATCTTTACGCCACGCCGAAGGAAGCCTTCCGGCTGGTCCTGCTGCCGCTGATGATGCCCGGCATCTTTTCGGGCTTCCTGCTCGCCTTCATCATCTCGCTCGATGACTTCCTGATCACCAATTTCGTCAAGGGCGCGGGCGTCGAAACCCTGCCGACTGCGATTTTCGGCGCGGTGAAACAGGGCATCAAGCCCAACATCATGGCGATTTCCACCCTCATGCTGGGCGTGTCGGTGGTGTTCGTCACCCTGTCCTGGCTGATCGGCCGATCCGGCCAGAAGACCCAATAACCAACAGTGGAGTATAAAAACATGAATAAATTCCTCGCCACCTCGCTGATCGCGCTCACGGCATCCGCCGCTTCTGCGCAAGAGCTCAAGCTCTACAACTGGTTCGAGTACATGCCGCAGGAACTGCTCGACAAGTTCACCGCAGAGACCGGTATCACCGTCACCATGGATACCTATGACAGCAACGAGGCGCTGCTGGCTTCGCTCAAGGCCGGCAAGCTGGGCGCCTATGACATCGCAGTTCCGGGCGATTACATGGTCAAGATCCTTGGCGACGAGGGGATGCTGGGCAGCTTCACCCCCGACGAGATTCCCAACCATGGCAATATCGAAGAGCAGTGGCTCAACGTGCCCTTCGACGAGGGACGCAAAAGCTCGGTGCCTTATCAGTGGGGCTCGACCTCCTTTGCGGTGAACCGCGATGTGTTCGACGGTGATATCAACGACACCGCGATCATCTTCTCGCCGCCCGAGGAACTGGCGGGCAAGATCAACGTGCTCGACACCTCGGGCGAAACGCTGACGCTGGCCTCGATGCACCTTGGCATCCCGCAATGCACGTCGGATCGCGACCAGCTCAAGGCGCTGAACGCGCTGGTGACCGAGGCCAAGGCCAGCTGGGCCAGCTTTGGATCGGACGTCGCCAAGGATGTGCTGACCTCGGGCGACGCCGCTGCGGGCATGATCTGGAACGGCTTTTCCGCCAAGGCGCGCAACGAGGGCGCGAATATCGAATACGCCTATCCCAAGCAGGGCGTCATCGTGTGGATGGACAACCTGACGCTGCTCAAGGATGCGCCGAACCGCGACTCGGCGCTGGCCTTCATGAATTTCATGCTGGAGCCGGAAAACGCCGCCGCGCTGACCAACTTCGCGCAATATTCGGGAGGGGTGAAAGGCATGGCGGAATTCCTCGATCCCGAGGTGGCCAATTCGCCGGAAAATAACCCGCCCGAAGGCACCAAAACCGTCTTCGTCGAAGCCTGCCCCGAGGAAATCCAGGTCATGTATGACGCGATCTGGACCAATCTAAAGAAGTGACTATGAAACTCGCGCTCTATCAGGGCCCCGCATCCGCCGGGGCCACCGAGGCCACCTTTGCCACCATCGAAACCCAACTTGCGGCAGCCGCCGCGGCTGGGGCCGCAATGCTGGTGATGCCCGAACTCTACCTGCCTGGCTACAACCACCCCGTTCGCCACCGCGAGTTGTCGCAGCCACGCGGCGGCGCGTGGGAAACCCGGCTGTCGGCTATGGCGGCGCAGGCGGGCTGCGGGCTGACCATCGGCTGGGCCGAGCGCGAGGGCGATGCCGTCTACAATGCCGCGACCGCCTTCGGGCGGCGCGGCGAGCTGCTCGGCCATTACCGCAAGATTCAGCTCTATGGCCCGATGGAGCGCGCCTCTTTCGTGCCCGGAGGCGCCTATTGCAGCTTTGAGTTCGAGGGCACGACCTGCGCCCTGCTGATCTGCTATGACATCGAATTCTCGGCCCATGTCACCGCGCTGGCCGACCGGGGCGCAACGCTGTTCCTTGTCCCGACCGCCAACCCGCAGGGGTTCGAACATGTGCAGCGCCTGCTGGTGCCCGCCCGCGCGACGGAGCGCAACATCACCGTCGCCTACGCCAATTTCTGCGGCGATGACGCCGGGCTGATGTTCGGCGGCGGCTCGGTGATCGCCGGGCCACTTGGCCAGACGCTGGCCGCAGCGGGCACCACCGAGACACTGCTGATCACCGATATTCCCGGCACGCAGGGCATCGACCCGTCGCTGCTGTCCACCCAAGCCCAAGACTTCCGAAAGGTCTGACCCATGAGCCTCGATCTGCCCGTCACCACAGACGACATCCTCACAACCGACGTGCACCTGATGCAAAGCTGGGCCGATCTCAACGCGCTCAAGCAGAACGGCGCGCGCACGGCGATCGTGTCCGCCGAAGGCAGCTATGTCACCGACAGCGACGGCAACAAGCTGATCGACGGCATCGGCGGGCTGTGGTGCGTCAACGTCGGCCACAAACGGGCCGAGATCATCGACGCCATCACCGAGCAGCTCAACACGCTGGATTTCTATTCGACCTTCTACAGCTTCACCCACCCCGCCGCCGCCGCTCTGGCGGAAAAGCTGGCGCAGCTTGCCCCCGGCAACCTCAACAAGGTGCATTTCGGCAATTCCGGCTCGGTCGCCAATGAAACGGCGGTGCGGGTGCTGCACCATTACTACAAGCGCCTCGGCCAGCCGTCCAAGCGCATGGTGCTGAGCCGTCACGGCGCCTATCACGGGTCCACCCACCTTGCGATCGCCATGACCACGCCGGGCTATTCCGAAGGCTGGCACAAGGCCGAAGGCATCGTGCACCACCTGCGCAAGCCACATCACTGGCGCGAAGGTGACGGCATGAGCGAAGCAGAATTCCTAGATGCGCTGATGGCCGACATGAGGGGCAGCATCGAATCGATTGGCGCCGAAAACATCGCCTGTTTCATCGGCGAGCCGATCATGGGCGCGGGCGGCGTCATCGTGCCCCCGGCGGGCTATCACAAACGCGCCGCCGAGCTGTGCGCGAGCTATGACATCAAGGTGATCTCCGACGAGGTGGTGACCAGCTTTGGCCGCCTTGGGCATTTCTTTGCCGCCAAGGATGTGTTCGATTTCCAGCCCGACGTCATCACCACCGCCAAGGGGCTGACCTCGGGTTATCAGCCGCTGTCCGCGACGATCTTTTCCGATGAGATCCACGAGGTCATCAGCGCGCCGGGCGGCATGTTCACCCATGGCATGACCTATTCGGGCCACCCCGCCGCCGCCGCCGCGGGCCTTGCCAATATCGCGCTGATGGAACGCGACGGCCTGCCGCAGCAGGTCCAGACCACTGGCAAGCTGTTCGAGAACACGCTGAAGGGCCTGATCGATCTGGACATCGTCGGCGAAGTGCGCGGCAGCCATTTCATGATGGGCATCGAACTGGTCAAGGACAAGGCGAGCAAGGCGATGTTCGACCCGGCGCTGAACATTGGCATGCGCGTGGCACAAGCGGCGCAGAAACGCGGCCTCGTGGCGCGCCCGCTGGGTCATATCCTGATCCTGTCGCCGGTGCTGATCCTGACGCCGCAACAGATCGAGCAGATCGGCGGCATCCTGCGCGAAAGCATCCTTGAGGTCATGCAAGACCTGCCTGCATAGGAAAAGCCTAAGCCGGGCGTTTGGTGAGTTTACTTTTCAAAACGCTCGCGCTCTGGCACATCTTCGGGATCGGCGCGCTTGCGCGCCTCCCCACTGCCCGAGGTTGCACGGTATGAACATCTTTGATCCCGCCGCCGAGCTGCGCGCGAATGTCGCCACCCCGTTTGATCAGGCGCAGGCGATGCCCGTGTCGGTCTATACCTCGGATGAATTCCTTGGCCTCGAACAGGAACACGTCTTTGGCAAAAGCTGGCTGTGCGCTGGCCGCGCCGAGTCGCTGGCCGAGCCGGGCGATTACACCACGATGGAAATCGCCGGCGAGCCGGTGGCGGTGATCCGCGGCCGCGACGGCACCCTGCGCGCCATGTCCAACGTGTGCCGCCACCGCATGTCGGTGCTGCTTGAAGGACGAGGCAACATCCGCACCATCACCTGCCCCTACCACGCCTGGGTCTACAATCTGGATGGCAGCCTGCGCGGCGCACCCGCGATGGACATGAACAAGAGCTTCTGCAAGGAGGCGATGGGGCTGCCGCAGATCCGCTGCGTCGACTGGAAGGGCTGGATCATGGTCACGCTCGATCCCGATCTGCCCGAGCCGGGCGAGACGCTCAAGGAAATCGACGATCTGGTCGGCTACCTGCCGATGGAAGACTATGTCGAAACCTTCCGCGAGGAACACCGCTGGAATACCAACTGGAAGATCCTCGCCGAGAACTTCATGGAAAGCTACCATCTGCCGATGTGCCATGGCGGCACCATCGGCGGCGCGGTGGACCTGCGCAAGATGACCTGCCCCGAGGGCTTTTCGGGCTTCAACTACCACCACATCCTCAAGGACGACTCCATCGCCCTGTCGATTGCTCACAAGGACAATACCACGCTTGAGGGCGAGGACCGCTACCGCACATGGCTGCTGGCGATCTACCCGTCGCTGATGATCACGCTGACGCCGGGGTATTTCTGGTACCTGTCGCTGATGCCCGACGGCCCGGGCGGGGTAAAGATCCTGTACGGCGGCGGGCTGCACCCCGATTTTGTCAAGGATCCCGACGCCGAGCAGCATTTCAACACGCTCAAGGGCCTGCTAGACGATGTGAACGACGAAGACCGGGGCTGTACCGAACGTGTCTGGAAGGGCATGCAATCGAAACACGCGGTGCCCGGTGCGCTGTCGCATCTGGAACGTCCGAATTACGAATTCGCGACGTGGATCGCCTCGCGGATGCCGTAAGGCGCAGACGAAGCAAAAGGCCGGGCGCTGGCCCGGAAAGGTAAGACATGACGTTTTCGCTGGTGGCGCGTTGCGCCCAGACGGGTCAGTTCGGGGTGGCGATTTCATCGTCTTCCCCGGCGGTTGCGGCGCGCTGCGCCTTTGCGCGGGCGGGCGTGGGGGCTGCGGCCTCGCAGAACGTCACCGACCCACGGCTCGGCCCGGCGGCGCTGGATCTGATGGCCAAAGGCGCTAGCGCGGCGGAAGCTGTGGCAGAACTGGCCGCAACCCGCGATCACATGGCCTATCGGCAGGTGCTGTGCGTCGATGGCTCTGGCGGCACGGCGATCCATTCGGGGCCCAATTCGCTGGGGATCTGGACATCGGCCAGCGGCGTCGACGTGGTGTCGGGCGGCAATCTGCTGGCCAATGACGGCGTGCCTGCCGCCATCGTCGCCGGGTTCGAGGCCGCGAGCGGCCCGCTTGGCGACCGCCTCATCGCCGCGATGCGCGCCGGGATGGCGGCGGGCGGCGAGGCCGGGCCGGTGCATTCCGCGGGCATGCTGATCGTTGAGCGCGAGTCATGGCCCTATGCCGAACTGCGCTGCGACTGGATCGACGACGGCTGCCCCATCGAGGCCATCGCGCGGGCATGGGAGGTCTATGCCCCGCAGGCCGAGGCCTATGTCACACGGGCGCTCGACCCGTCCGCCGCGCCCTCCTACGGCGTTCCGGGAGACGAATGATGCGCATGCTGGATATCCTCGATACGCTGATCGGCTTTCCGACAGTGTCCAAAGACAGCAACCTTGCGCTGATCGACTGGGCGCAGGGCCTGCTGGCCACCGCCGGGTTCGACGTGGTGCGCGTGCCCTCGCCCTGCGGGCAAAAGGCCGGGCTGGTCGCCAACAGGGGCGGCAGCGGCGGCACCATCCTGTCGGCGCATGTCGACGTGGTGCCGACCGAAGGCCAACCCTGGACCCGCGATCCCTTTGCCCTGAGCCGCGAGGGCGACCGGTTCTACGGGCGCGGCACCACCGACATGAAAGGCTTTGTCGCCTGCGTTCTGGCGCTGGCCGAGGAACTGCCCGCCAACGCTGGCCCGGTTTCCATCGTGCTGAGCTGGGACGAAGAACTTGGCTGCATCGGCATCCCGCACATGATGGATGCGGTGCGCGCGCTTGGGCCGCAAAAGCTGTGCGTCGTGGGCGAGCCGACCTCGCTGAAGATGGCGACAGGGCACAAGGGCAAGGTCGCGTGGCGCGGCCTCTGTTCGGGCGAAGCGGGCCATTCCGCCATGGCGCCGATGTATCGCAATGCGCTGCACGGCGCCTGCGATCTTGTCGCGGCGCTGCGGCGCGAGCAGGCGGCGCTGCTGCAGGATGGCGCCAAGGAAGACGGCTACGATGTGCCCTGCTCCACGCTGCATGTGGGCGTGCTGCGCGGCGGCACCGCGCTCAACATCGTGCCCGACAGCGCCGAGGTGCTGTTCGAGGCGCGCCACCTTGCCTCTGACGCCCCCGCCGACCTGCTGGCGCGGGTGCTGGACGGGCTGAGCGGCATCACGGTAAGCGAGACATTCGCCTATCCCGGCCTTGCCGCCGACCCGGATGATCCGGCGCTGGCGCAGCTGCGCGGCCTGTCGCGCGGGCTGACCAAAGTGTCCTACGGCACCGAGGCCGGTTTCTTTGCACCGCTTCTGCCCACCGCCGTCTGCGGGCCGGGCGACATGGCACAGGGCCACCAGCCCGATGAATTCGTCGAGCTGGAGCAGTTGACCGGCTGCCTGACGATGCTGCGCGCGCTGGTCTAACGGCGGATCGCGGCAGACAACCTGTCACCGCCCGCGCATCGCGGCAGACAGGCTGTCCTGCCCGCCCAGAGCATGGCTCTTGGTTCTTGCGGCGCCAACCGGCTGCATGGCCTGCGCGCAGGCGTCAGTGATGATCCGAGGCTGCAAGGCCGGGGCCGGGCACCCGCCGCTGGCGCAGGCGGAACACCTGACGCAGCGTTTCCAGCGGCGTGACGGTGTGGAAGATGTCACCAAGCATCGCGGCATCCGCCTTCAGGCCCATCAACCAGCCGCCGCGTTTTTCATGCTTCATCGGGCTTTCGACGCCGGGCCAGCGGACCACGGCGATCTTCAACCCCTGCTCGATCCACAGCCCGTTGATGAACACCTCTAGCCCGAATTTCGGCAGGCTTTGCAGCGCATCGGCGCGGCTGGCCAGCAACTCGCGGCGCATCACCCGCTCGCCCGAGATGTAATCGATGCCCAGCCCGCGCCAGACCAGCGGCGCATTGCCACGCAGCGACAGCGAGGCATCGGCCCGCCCTTCCAGCACCGGGGCGATCAGCGCCGTCAGCTCGTCATGGTGCAGACCCAGAAGATCGCTGTCGAGCAGCAGGATATGGCTCGATGTCGCCTCGGCGATGCCGCGGGTGACGGCGCGGGTCTTGCCGCCGTTGCGATCCAGCCGGATGACCCGCAGATGCGGGGCACGCAGCGCCACCGCCTGCGCGCGGGCGGCAGTGTCGTCACTTGATCCATCGTCGATCACCACGATCTCGTGGATCAGCGGATGATCAAGCACCGCGTCCAGCACCGCACCGATGCGCGGAGCCTCGTTAAAGGCGGGGATGATGCAGCTTAGCGTCGGGGCGGTCATTTCCTTGTATACCTTTTCAGCAGCCAGATGATCCCGGCCAGAAGTATAACGCCGAGAAGCAGCAAAGAGATCCGTGCGATCCAGTCATCTATGCGACTATAAGCCGATCCGAACAGGTAACCGATGGCAACGAAGAACAGGCTCTTGGGGATGGTCGCGATCAGGTTCACCCACAGGAACTTTGCCAGCGGCATCCGCCCTAGCCCGGCGGCGACCAGCACCGCCGCCCCCGCCGAATGCGTCCATTTGCCAAAGATCAGCGTGCGCACGCCGCTGCGTTCGAAATGCCCAGCCAGTTTGGACAGGCGAGCGCGGTTCAGCCCCATGCGGTAGCGCCAGCGGATCGGCAGTCGATGCAGCCCCCAGCGTCCGAGCCCATAGAACAGCGCGTCGCCAAAAACATCGGCTAGGATCACCACGATGGCGACGCTCCAGACATCCAGAAGCCCGCGCGAGGCGACCCATGCGGCGATGACGGTCACGATAGGGCCTTCAAGCACCGCGATCGGGGCAAGAAGAACCAGCCCGTCCTTGGCGATCAGGGCTGCAACGGTTTCCAGTCCAAGCAAATGCTACTCCGCGGCTCCCGCCTTGGCCGGGGCCATATCCGTACCGCGCCAGGTGATCTCGCGCCCGGCCCATGTCGCAAGCCACAGCGGCACAAGCAAGAGGTCACGCACCAGCATGGCGCCAAGATCGCGCAGCGCCGATGGCCAGCCCGCCAGCCGCGCCAGCGCCCATTCCGCGCCATACCACAGCGCCAGCATTGCCGGCAGCCACGCCGCGCCGCCCAGCGCCAGCAGCGCCAGCACCGGCAGCAGCGGCCCCTGCGCGATTTCGGCGGCAAAGATCAACGGAAAGCCGTCGCGGCGCACCCGGCTCCAGCGCAACTGGCGATCCCAGACAAAGCGGGCGCTGCGGCCCCCGACGGGCTGGGCGAACAGTTGCGGCGCAAGCCGCACCTTCAGCCCCTGTGCCCGCACCAGCTTGGTCGAGGCGACATCTTCGGCAAGATTGCGCCCCAGCGCCGCCAACCCACCGCCGCGTTCCAGCACCTCGCGCTTCCAGAACAGCGTCTTGCCTTGGGCAAACCCCATGCCCAGCGCATCCGCCGCCAGTTGCCAGCGCCCTTGGCTGGTGTTGAGAAAAGCGCATTCCACCGAGCCCCAGAAATTCGCGGGCCGGATGCCCGCCGGCGGCGAGGTCACCAGCCCGGTGCGCCTATCCCAGCGGGTGATCAGCCGGTGCAGGTAATCGGGCGGCAGCAGCAGGTTGCTGTCGGTCATCGCCAGCCATTCGCCGCGCGCCTGAACATAGCCCTTGTGCAGGTTGTTGAGCTTGGGGTTGCCGCTGATGGCAGTATCGCCGATCAGCAGGCTGGCCTCGACCTGCGGGTTGTTGGCGATCAGCGCCCGGACCAGCGGCACGGCGGGATCGGTTTCGCGCGCCGCGCAAAAGATCACCTCGTAGCGCGGATATTCCTGCCGGAACGAGGATTCCAGCGTCTCGGCATCGAAGGCATCGACGCCGCAGACCGGCCGCACCAGCGAGATGAACGGCAGCGTGTCATCCACCGGCTCGCTCGCCGCGCCGCGCCGATAGCGCCACGCGGCCAGAGCGGCGGTCAGCAGATGTACCGCAAGGATCCCCAGCAAAGCGGTCAGCAGAAAGGTGGTCATGCCAACCCCTCCGCCAGTGCGCCAGCATTGCCCCGCGCGGGTCTCCCAGCGGGCAGTTGCGCGGGGACCGGCACATGCTGGATAAGGCTCAATGCGCCAGAGCCGTCTTCGGCCAGTGCGGTCAGGCTGTCGATCCAATCGCCACAGTTGGCATAGACCACGCCATCGTGGCGGCGCATCCCCGGCTTGTGCGAATGCCCACAGATCACCCCGACGGTGCCGGTTGCGCGCGCCAGCTTGACCAGCCGCTTTTCGAACCGGTCGCCCATCGCCAGCAGCGCGTTGGCGCGTGTGATGACGGCCTGCGCATAGCTTTCAGCATCCGGCTGCAGGCGGCCCCGGCGACGTTGCATCTCGTCGGCCTGCCGCAGCAACGCGTCCAGACGGCTGCCAAGCCGCGTCATGAAATGCCAGCGCAGGAAGCGCGGGTCGCACTGATCGCCATGCAACACCAGATAGCGGCGCCCGTCGGCGGCGGTATGCACCGCGGCTTCGCGCAGCTCCCAGCCCTCGACGCGGGCGTCCGGCTCGCGCATCCGCGTGTCGTGATTTCCCGGAAGATAGACGATCCGCGTTCCAGCCTTTGCCCGCCGCGCCAGATCGTCGAGTACCGCATCATGGGCATCGCCCCAATGCACCCGCCCGCCGTGCCAGAGGTCGAAGATATCGCCGACAAGATAGATCGTCTCGGCCTCGATGCCGTTCAGAAATTCCAGCACCATCCGGGGGCGACTTGCCCGCGCTCCAAGGTGAAGGTCGGACAGGAACAGGCTGCGCAAGCTGTTCACGGGCTTGGCGGAACCGCCAGATATGGGCGCCATCGGGAATGTCCTTGTTCGCTCGCGGGCCTTATCGCGCGGGCGTGTATCGGGAGTATGACGCTTATAAACGTATGATCCTTGATGTCGGTTCCAAGCATCCGCCGCGATTTTTCTGCAACGCGGCGCTGCGCATCAGATCGGGCCGGTGATGCTTTGCGGCGCGACCGAGACGGCCTTGAGAACGGCAAACACCTGTGCGCCCTCATGCAGGCCCAGCGCCTTGGCGGATCGCCGGGTGATGCGAGCCAGCAGCAGCTGGCCATCGACATCAAGCTGCACCAGCGCACCCGGCCCATTGCCAAGGCGTAGCGTACTGACCTGCGCGGGCAGAACGTTCAGCGCCGAGATCTCCTCGGGGCGGCGGGTGGCGATCATCACGTCCTGCGCTTGGATATGCACCCGCACGCCAGTGCCGACAGCGCCGCTGATGCGCGGCACCAGCAGGCGCAGCCGGCCCGCGCCCAGTTCGGTGATGCCATCTGCGTGCTGCGCCGCGATGCGCGCCTCAAGCATCGCCCCCGCCGCCCGCGCGCCCAGCGGGGTGATCGACGGATCGCCAAGGATCTGCGCCGCCGGGCCTTGCGCGCTGACCCGCCCGCCATCCAGCGCCACCACCGAGGTCGCCAGCCGCGCCACCTCGGCCGGGGCGTGGCTGACATAAAGCACCGGCACGCCGCCATGATCGCGCAGCCGTTCGAAATAGGGCAGGATCTCGGCCTTGCGCGCCTCGTCAAGCGCGGCAAGCGGCTCGTCCGCAAGGATCAGCGCCGGTTTCGACAGCAGCGCCCGCCCGATGGCAACGCGCTGGCGCTCTCCGCCCGACAGCTTGCCGGGGCGGCGCTCCAGCAGCGCACCAATGCCCAGCATCTCTACGACACGGGCAAAATCTGCCGAATCGGTTCCCCCGGCGAACCAGCCACCATAGCCAAGGTTCTGCCGCACGCTTAAATGCGGAAACAACCGCGCATCCTGAAAGATATAGCCGATTCGGCGGCGATGCGGCGGCAGCGCAATGCGCGCATTGCTGTCATACAGCGCCCGCTCGCCCAGCGTGATGCGCCCGGCGTCGGGCCGCGTCAGCCCTGCCACCGCGTTGATGATCGAGGTCTTGCCCGACCCCGAACGCCCGAACAGCACGGTCACGCCCTGCGGCGCCTCGAACCGGGCGTCCAGATGGAACGCGCCCAGCGTCTGGCGAATGTCGACCGTCAGGCTCATCTGCCCGCCACCCGCGCGGCGACCCGGCGCGACAGCAATTCAGACAGCAGCAAGGCCGCCATGGCGATGACGACCGATACCGCCACCAGCCGCAGCGCCGCGCCCTCGCCCCCCGGCACCTGCAGAAAGGCGTAGATCGCCGAGGGCAGCGTGCGCGTCTCGCCGGGAATGTTCGACACAAAGGTGATGGTGGCGCCGAATTCCCCCATCGCCTTGGCAAAGGCCAGCACCGCGCCAGCAAGAATGCCCGGCAGGCTCAGCGGCAAGGTCACCGTGGCAAACACCCACAGGCGCGAGGCCCCGAGCGTACCGGCGGCTTCTTCAAGCTTCGGGTCCACCGCCTCGATCGACAGGCGGATGGCCCGCACCATCAGCGGAAAGGCCATGATCCCCGCGGCCAGCGCCGCCCCCGTCCAGCGAAAGGCGAAAACGATGCCGATCTCTTTCAGCGCCGCGCCAATAGGCCCCCGCGTGCCGAAGGTCAGCAGCAGCAGGTAGCCCGTCACCACCGGCGGCAGGATCAGCGGCAAGAGCACCAGCCCGTTGACCAGTTGCTTGCCCGGGAACGACCAGCGCGCCAACGCAAAGGCGGTAAAGATGCCGAGCGGCAGCGCCCCTAGCGTCGCCCAAAGCGCCACCTTGAGCGAGAGCAGAACCGCCTGCCATTCCTCGGGGCCCAGCATGTTACGGGGTCAGCACGGCAAAGCCCTGCGCCTCGAAGGCGGCGCGCGCCTGCGCGCCTTGCAAGAAGGTCAGGAAATCCAGCGGATCGCCCTCGGCGATGGCGGCGACGGGATAGACGATGGGGGCGTGGCTGCTTTCGGGAAAACTGCCGAGGACGACGACCCGTGGCTCGGCCACCGCATCGGTGGCGTAGGTGATGCCCAACGGAGCCTCGCCCGCCGCGACCAACGCCAAAGCGGCGCGCACATTGTCGACCTGCGCGACCTGCGGCGCAACCGCCTCCCACAGACCCAGCGAGGTCAGCGCCGCCTTGCCGTAGATCCCGGCGGGCACCGAATCGACCAGCGCCATCGCCAGCTTGCCCTCCCCCAGCAGCCCCGGCAGATCGAGCGTGGGCGTGATCTCCACCGGTGCGCCCTGCCCGATCAGCACCAGCCGATTGCCAAGCAGATCGCGCCGTGTGTCCGGGTCGATCAGCCCCTCGCCCTGCAAGACATCCATCCATTGCTGGTTGGCCGAGATGAACACATCCGCTGGCGCTCCCGCCTCGATCTGCCGCGCCAACGCCGACGAACCCGCCAGCGAGACGCGCGCCGTATTGCCGGTTGCGGCGGTGTAGGCGGCCGAGATGTCATCCATCGCGGTTTTCAGGCTGGCGGCGGCAAAGACCGTAACGGTCTCGGCCTGAGCCGCCGCTGCGGTCACGGCAAGCAGGGCGGCGATACAGGTCAGGCGCATGGCATCCTCAACTGATGGCGATCGCCGGTCATATCGGCATGGCGGCGGCGCGTCCGCAAGCGTTAATTCCCAAAGGAAATATCGCCCGGCACGGCCAGCGGCTGATCCAGCGCCGGCAGAGCCCCCACCCCTGCTGTTCCAGCGTCCCGCACTGCTGCAGCACCTGCACGCGCCCAGCGCGGCGCTCCGCCCGGCGTTCATCACGTCGACAAGGCTGCATGGCCCGCTTGTCGCGCATAGCCATGGCGCGCCCGGCGGCCGCGATGGAGCCGGTGTCGCGGACCGACGACAACAGCTCGGCCTTGCCGAGGCCAAGCATGGCGTCCTTGCCAAAGACAAGGCGCACATAGGTGTCACGCTCGGGTCGGGCTGCGGTCATACACGAAAGCATGACCGGGGCGGACTTGCACATGCAGGTCGCCTGCGGTTCAGTGGAACGCCCCATCCCGGAAGGATGCCAATGTTCGACGCTCGCCTGCTGCCCCTGCAACGCCGCCTGCTGCACCCTGTGGCTCGATGGCTGTCTTTGCGCGGCGTCTCTGCCGATGCGATCAGCCTTGTCGGCTTTGCCTTTGGGGCCGCCGGAGCGCTGGCCGCGGCCTACGGGGCGTTTGGCCTGGCCTTGGCGGGCATTCTGGCCAACCGTATCGGCGACGGGCTGGACGGCGAGGTCGCGCGCATGGCAGGCGCCACCGACCGGGGCGCGTTTCTGGATATCGCGCTGGATTTCGTGTTCTATGCGCTGGTGCCACTGGGTTTTGCCGTGGCCGCGCCGCAAAACGCCCTGCCCGCAGCCCTGCTGATCGCCAGCTTTGTCGGAACGGGATCGTCCTTCCTTGCCTTTTCGGTCATCGCCGAGCGGCGCGGATTGCAGGCACAGGACTACCCGTCAAAGGGCATCTTCTACCTTGGCGGCCTGACCGAAGGCACCGAGACCATCGCGGTTCTCATCGCCATGTGTCTATGGCCGAGCGCCTTCCCATGGCTGGCGGGCGGCTATGCGCTGGCCTGCACCCTTACCACGCTGACGCGCTGGTACGCGGGCTGGACACTGCTGCGCTAGGCAGTCACACAAAAGGCGCGCCCCCGGCAGGGGCGCGCCTCATGCTGCCGCTTGGCAGAAATTCAGAGCAGTTCGAGGTTGATCGCGCTGTCGCGACCATCGCGGCCGGACTGAAGTTCGAACGACACCTTCTGGTTGTCCTGCAGGCCAGTCAGACCCGAACGTTCAACTGCCGAAATATGGACGAACACGTCCTTGCTGCCCCCATCGGGAGCGATGAAGCCGTAGCCCTTGGTGGTGTTGAACCACTTGACGGTGCCGGTTGCCATGGTCCTGGACCCTTCCTTGTAGATGCTGCCCGCGAGACTGCGGCAGCCTGGCCTTGTCGTCATGTTCGAGAGACACAGGCCGTATGGTTGGGTCGTCGAAGTAGAAGAACGTAAGCCCCCATATTATCTCATGAAGGCTGATTCGGTGCAACAGAGTTGCGCGCCCATTCGCAACCTATGGTGGATTACCGCGCAATTTGCGCGGCATTCCGTTTGCAGGCAAACGGCCTTAGCCCCGGACGATCCGGTTGACATGACCCATCTTGCGCCCCGGCTTCACAAGAGCCTTGCCGTACAAATGAATGGCCGTGTCGGTCTCTTGCGCCAGCTCTGGCAGCTTGTCCATGTCGTCGCCGATCAGGTTCTCCATCTGCACGTCCGCATAGCGGCTGCCATCGCCCAAAGGCCAGTCGGCCACGGCGCGGATATGCTGTTCGAACTGGTCGATCACGCAGCCATTCTGGGTCCAGTGCCCGGAATTATGCACCCGCGGCGCGATCTCGTTCACAAGCATGCCTCGCGAGGTCACGAACAGCTCGACCCCCATGACACCGACGTAATTGAGCGCATTGAGAATCCGTGCCGCCAGCAACACCGCATCGGTGCTTTGCCGCCCCGACAGGCGCGCGGGAACCGTGGTGGTGCGCAGGATGCCCATGCTATGGATGTTCTCGCCGGGATCGAAACAGGCGACAGACCCCTCGGCGCTGCGCGCGGCAATCACCGACACCTCGTAGTCGAATTCCACGAACCCCTCGAGGATCGCGGGCGCGCCCTTCATCTCGGCCAGCGCCGCTTCGGCCTGATCGGGCGAGTCGATGCGCACCTGCCCCTTGCCGTCATAGCCCAGCCGCCGGGTCTTGAGGATCGCCGGGCAACCGATCGCCCCAAGCGCCGCCTGAAGGTCCGCAAGACAGGTGATGTCGGAAAACGGCGCGGTGGTCAGGCCCAGATCGGTAAGAAAGGTCTTTTCGACCAGCCGGTCCTGACTGACCCGCAGCGCTTCGCGCCCCGGACGGATCGGGCGCAGCTCCTGCAGCAGGTCAAGCGCCTCGGTGGGGATGTTCTCGAACTCGTAGGTGATGACGTCGACCGACTCGGCAAAGGCGCTGAGCGCCGCCACGTCGTCATATCCGGCGGTGGTCACCGCATCGGCCACCTGCGCGGCTGGCGGGTTTTCCGACGGCTCGAAAATATGGCTGCGAAAGCCAAGCCGACTGGCCGCAACCGACAGCATCCGGCCAAGCTGGCCGCCGCCGAGAATGCCGATGGTCGCGCCTTGAGGAAGGGGATTGGTCATGAAAGCCTCCGTGCTGCCGTTGCGGCGTTGTCCCGCGAAACGCGCGCCGCCGCAAGCCGGTCAGTCGCGGACCGGCTCGTCGGGGATCGATGCCGACAGCGCCTCGCGCCACGCATCGAGCCGTTCGGCCAGCGCCGGGTCGTTCAGCGCCAGAATGCCCGCCGCCATCAGTGCCGCATTGGCCGCCCCGGCCCCGCCGATCGCCATGGTCGCGACCGGAAAGCCACGCGGCATCTGCACGATGGAATACAGGCTGTCGACCCCGGACAAGGCACGCGTCTGCACCGGCACGCCGATCACCGGCACACGGGTCTTGGATGCCATCATGCCCGGCAGATGCGCCGCGCCCCCGGCGCCGGCAATGATTGCCTGAAGCCCGCGCCCGGCGGCCTCCTTGCCATAAGACCAAAGCCGGTCCGGCGTGCGATGCGCGCTGACAATCCGCGTCTCGTAGGCCACGCCCAGCTCGTCGAGAATGCGCGCCGCTTCCTCCATCGTGGGCCAGTCCGACTGGCTGCCCATGATGATCCCGACCTTGACCTGTTGTTCCAACATTCCGTGTCCTTATCGCGAAAGAGACCCGTATCATAGCTGGCCTCGCAAGCTTGTCCATGCACGGTGCCGCCTGCTCCTTGCATCGCGCAAGCGTCGTCGGCAGAGGGGGCGCTGCCCCCCGCGCGATGCGCTCCCCCCGGGATATTTTTGGCCAGAAGAAGCACGGGGCATGGAGTGCCGGGCCTTCTTCTGGCTTCAAATATCCCCGCCGGAGGCATCCGACGTATCGCCAGGCGCAGCGCAGGGTCGGTTTGTCGTCAGCCGATCTTGTCCTGTGTTCTTGTCGCGAAATCCTCCGCGGAATGACGCTCGCGCAGCTGTTCCGACGGCTCGCCATTCATGGCATTGACCATGCGGCCGCGTTGCACGGCGGGGCGCTCGCCGATTTCGTCGGCCCAGCGGATGACGTTCTTGTAGATCCCAACGTCGAGAAACTCGCCGGCATTGTAGGATTTGCCGTGCACCGTCCGCCCGTACCACGGCCAGATGGCGATATCGGCGATGGTGTAGTCATCGCCCACCATGAAGCGGTTCTGTGCCAGGTGTTTGTCGAGCACATCCAGCTGGCGCTTCACCTCCATTGCGAAACGGTTGATCGGATATTCCATCGGATAGGGCGCATAGGCGTAAAAATGCCCGAAGCCGCCACCAAGGTAAGGGGCCGAACCCATCTGCCACATCAGCCAGGACAGCATCTCTGCGCGTTTGTCCCCGGTCGCAAGGAAGGCTCCGAATTTCTCGGCCAGATGCAACAGGATCGCCCCGGATTCAAAGACTCGCACCGGCGCCGCGCCGCTCCGATCGATCAGCGCCGGAATCTTGGAATTGGGGTTCACCTCGACAAAGCCGGATCCGAACTGGTCGCCATCCGCGATCTTGATCAGCCAGGCGTCATATTCCGCCGCGAACCCGGCCTCGAGCAACTCTTCGAACAGGATCGTCACCTTTTGCCCGTTCGGCGTGGCAAGGCTGTAAAGCTGAAACGGATGCTCTCCGACCGGCAGCGCCTTGTCATGGGTCGCCCCCGAGACAGGCCGGTTGAGCGAGGCCCACTGGCCCCCGTTCTCGGCATCCCATGTCCAGACCTTCGGCGGTGTGTATTCTTCGGTCATCCCGAGCTCCTGTATGTTGTTTTGCAGAACCCTAGCCTGCGTGACCAGGAATGCCAGACCCGGCGCTGTTCGCTGACGCACAGGGCGCTTCGCTTTCACCAATCATGCGCTATCTGTGGTCGCATGGATACGCTTCCCCTCGCCCTTGAGAACTGGTTCGCGGCGCGTGACTGGCAGATGCACCCGCATCAGCGCGACATGCTGGCGCGGGCCGATGCGCCCTGCCTGCTGCTGATCGCGCCAACCGGGGGCGGCAAGACGCTCGCGGGTTTCCTGCCGACGCTGGCCGAGCTGACCGCGCAGCCGCGCGGCGGGCTGCATACGCTTTATGTCTCGCCGCTCAAGGCGCTGGCCAGCGACATTCGCCGCAACCTGCTGATCCCTATCGAAGAAGCGAGCCTGCCGATCCGGGTCGAGGACCGCACAGGCGACACCCCGTCCAGCCGCAAGCGCCGCCAGTGCGCCGACCCGCCGCAGATTCTGCTCACCACGCCGGAATCGTTGGCGCTGCTGACCAGCTATGAGGACGCGCCGCGCATGTTCGCCGGACTGCAACGGGTGGTCATCGACGAGATCCATGCGCTGGCCGAAAGCAAGCGGGGCGATCAGCTGATGCTGTCGCTGGCGAGGCTTCAGACCCTATGCCCCGATCTGCGCCGCGTCGGCCTGTCCGCCACGGTCGAAGATCCGCAAGCCATCGCCCGTCTGCTCAACCGCGCCCCTGACCCCTGCGAGATCCTGCTGGCCGATCCCGGCCCCGAGCCCGACATACAGATGCTGACCACCGATGCGCCGCCGCCATGGTCGGGGGGCGGTGCGGCTTATGCCATCCCGGCGGTGCTGGACGAGGTGAAGCGCCACAACACCACGTTGATTTTTCACAATACGCGGGCACAGGCCGAGATATTCTTTCACAAGCTCTGGCTTGCCAATGAGGACGCACTGCCCATCGGCATCCACCACGGCAGCCTCGACCGTGCCCAGCGCGAAAAAGTCGAGGCGGCGATGGTGAACGGCGATCTGCGCGCCATCGTCTGCACTGGCTCGCTGGATCTGGGCATTGACTGGGGCGATGTGGATCTGGTGATCCAGATTGGCGCCCCCAAGAACGTCAAGCGGCTGGTGCAGCGCATCGGGCGCGCCAACCACCGCTACAACGCGCCGTCCAAGGCGCTGCTGGTGCCCGCCAATCGGTTCGAGGTGGTGGAATGCGTTGCCGCGCTCGAAGCCGTGCGCGCGCATGATCTCGACGGGGAATGGCGCGGGCGTGGGCCACGTGATGTGCTGTGCCAGCACATCCTGATCGCCGCCTGCGCCAGCCCGTTCGATGCGGGGGCGCTTTATGCCGAGATGACCTCGGCCGGGGCCTATGCTGACCTGACACGCGCCGAATTCGACGCTTGCCTCGATTTCTGCTCTACGGGCGGCTATGCGCTGCGCGCCTATGACCGCTGGCAGCGCATCCTGCTACGCCCGGACGGGCTTTGGCAACTGCGCGATCCGCGCGCAGCGGCGCGTATCCGTATGAACATCGGCACGATTCAGGACACCGACACGCTCAAGGTCCGCTGGCGCGGGCGCGGCGCACGGCTGGGCGAGATCGAGGAAAGCTTTGCCGCCTCGCTGACCAAGGGCGATACCTTCCTGATCGGCGGCCAGATCGTGCGCTACGAAGGGCTGCGCGAGATGACCGTGGAGGTCACCCGTGACGCGGCGAAGAAGCCTAAGATCGCCACCTTCATGGGCACCAAATTCGCCACCTCAACGCAGCTATCGCACCGCATCCTGCGCATGTTCGAACAGGGGCATTGGCCCGAACTTCCGACTCATACCGCACAATGGCTGGCGCTGCAGCGCGAGGTATCCCAACTGCCGACCGAAGGCCGCCTGCTGATCGAGAGCTTCCCCCATGACGGGCGCGAACAGCTCGTCGCCTACGGCTTTGCCGGGCGCAACGCCATGCAGACACTGGGGCTGCTGCTGACCAAGCGGATGGAGGAGGAAGGGCTGGCCCCCATGGGCTTTGTCGCGTCGGATTACGCGGTGCTGATCTGGGGGCTGGACGCGGTGATCGACCCTGCTCCGCTGTTCGATCTGGAACGGCTCGAGGCCGGGCTGGAGGGCTGGCTACAAGGCAACGCGGTGATGAAACGGACCTTCCGCGCCTCGGCCACCATCGCCGGGCTGATCGAGCGCAACACCGCAGGGGCCCGCAAGAGCGGCCGTCAGGCAACCATGTCGTCGGATATCCTGTATGACACGTTGGTGAAATACGACCCCGACCACCTGCTGCTGCAGATCACCCGCGAAGAGGCCATGCGCGGGCTGGTCGATTTCGCGCGCATTCGTGAAATGTGCGCACGGGTGGAAGGGCGTATCGACCTGCGCCGCTTGTCGCGGGTATCGCCGCTGTCGGCACCGCTGCTTCTGGAGCCGGGCCGCGTGCCGGTCCGCGGCTCGGCCGAAGAGCGGCTGCTTGAAGAAGAGGTAACGGCGCTGCTCGAGGTTTCCGGCCTTGCGCAGATATCAACCACCTGAGGGGGGCCAGCCCCCCGCCTGCGGCTCCCCCCGGAGTTTACTTGGCAAGATGAAGATGGGGCGCGGCGCCAGCCCCTTCATCTTGCCAGAAAAACTCCCGCCGGAGGCCGGCCGAAGATAGCGGCCTCGCGCGGCGGTCAGGAATACTCGGCAAGGCGAGCCACGTAGCGCGCCATGGTGTCGATCTCGAGGTTGACCTTGTCGCCCACTGCCACGCTGCCCCATGTGGTGACGTCCTTTGTGTGAGGGATGAAGTTGATGCCAAAGACCGATCCTTGCACTTCGTTTACCGTCAGCGAGGTGCCGTTCAGTGCCACCGAGCCCTTTGGGGCGATGAACCGCGCCAGATCGTCGGGCGCGCGCAGCTGCACCCGCGTACTGTCGCCTTCATCGGTGAGCGAAACCACCTCGGCCAGACCGTCGACATGGCCAGAAACGATGTGCCCGCCCAATTCGTCGCCGACCTTCAGCGCGCGTTCGAGGTTGACGCGGCGGCCCGGTTCCCAAGTGCCGAGGTTGGTCTTCGACAGTGTCTCTGCCGAGATCTGCATGTCGAACCAGTCGTCCCCGAGCGCGACCACGGTCAGGCAGACGCCATCGCAGGCGATGGACGCGCCGATGTCGATGCTGCCCGTGTCGTAGCTGGTGCCGATACGGGCGGTCAGATCGCCCGCTTTCTCGAGGGCGCGGATCTCGCCCATATCCGTTACGATGCCGGTGAACATCACTTGCCTCCATCCCGCGGCGCGGGTCTTAATTTCGCCGGAAAGCCGCGCTAGGCTTCGGCAGTCCTTTTATCCATTACCGGGGCACCCTGACCATGGCAACCATGCCAGATGCCACGCCCGCAGGCCGCGTCTTTCTGTGCCTGCAAGGGCCGCACGGGCCGTTCTTTCATCGCCTCGCCGGAATGCTGCGGCAGGCCGGAGCCGAGGTCTGGCGGGTTGGGTTCAACGCCGGCGACCGCGCGTTCTGGTTTCATCCGGGCAGCTACATCGCCTTCGACGCCCCGCAAGCGGCGTGGCCGGACACCTTCGCACGGCTGCTCGAGGAAAAGCGTGTCACGGACCTTGTGATCTATGGCGACACCCGCCCGATCCATGCCGAGGCAGTGCGGGCTGCCAAGGCGCGCGGTCTGACCGTGCATGTCTTCGAAGAAGGCTACATGCGGCCCTATTGGGTGACATACGAGCGCGGCGGCGCCAACGGGCATTCGCGGCTGATGCGGATGAGCGTCGCCGACATGCGCTGCGCTTTGGCGAAATCCGACATGGAGGCACCGCTGCCCCCCGGCCATTGGGGCGACATGCGCCAGCATGTGTTCTACGGCGCGCTCTACCACTGGTTCGTGATGTTCCGGAACGGCGCCTATCGCGCCTTTCGCCCGCATCGCACCTTGTCGGTCGGTCAGGAATTCCAGCTGTACGTCAAGCGCCTGCTGATGATGCCGCTGCACCGGGCCGAGCGGTTGCTGGAAACCATGCGCATCCGGCGCGGCGGCTTCCCCTATCACCTCGTGCTGATGCAGCTTGAGCATGATGCCAGCTTTCGCGACCATTCGCCCTTTGGCTCGATGACCGAGTTTGTCGAGCTGGTGATCGACGGTTTCACCAAGGGCGCGCCCGGCCACCATCACCTTGTCTTCAAGGCCCACCCGCTGGAAGATGGCCGCGCCCCGGTGCTGCGCGCCATCCGCGAGGCCGCCAGCCGCGCTGGCATCGCGCACCGGGTGCATTTCGTGCGCGGCGGCAAGCTGGCGCGGCTGCTGGACGATGCCCGCAGTGCGGTGACGGTGAATTCCACCGCCGGGCAGCAGGTGCTGTGGCGCGGCATCCCGCTGCGGGTCTTTGGCGATGCGGTTTATGCCAAACCGGATTTCGTCTCGGCCCAGCCTCTGCCCGAGTTCTTTGCGAGGCCGACCCAGCCCGACAACCGCGCCTACCGCGATTTCCGCCGATATCTGCTGGAAACCAGTCAGGTTCCGGGCGGGTTCTATTCCTCGCGCGGGCGGCGACAGCTGCTGCGGCTGGTGGTTGACATGATGCTTGGCCCCGACGATCCCTACGATGCGCTGACCCGGGGAACCGCGGCCCCTCGGCAACAGTTGCGCGTCGTGCACTGACCCTCCTCCCCCCTCGTGCTGGATTTGGAACAGTATTTTCGATACGTTAATTCAAAAATTCGAGGCATAAGAATTAACGGGTCGAGGAGACCGAGCAGTGAAACCATCCACCAAACGATGGGTGAAGACCGTCGCGTTGCTGGCCGCCGTGTCGCTTCTTGCGGCTTGCGCCCTGCCGCGGTCTGGCCCCAACAAGCGCGAGATCTATGCCGGCTCCGTCCAGCGTGAGGGCGATTCCTTTGTCGTCTCCGTCAACGACCGGGTGACCCGCGCCACCGCCCTTGTTCCCGCGCTTGGCTTTTCCGAAGGCTTCCGCAATGCCTCCATGCTCGGCTCGGACACGATCCGGGCTGGCGATACCCTTGGCCTGACGGTCTGGGAAAACGTCGACGACGGGCTGCTGGCGGCGGAAGCGGCCAATGCCACGGTGCTTGAAGAAGTACAGGTCGACGGCTCCGGTTTCATTTTTGTGCCCTATGCGGGGCGCATCAAGGCGGCGGGCAACACGCCCGACGCCATCCGCCGCGTGATCACCACGAGCCTCTCCGACCAGACCCCCGACCCGCAGGTCGAGGTGCGCCGCCTTGCCGGGGACGGCTCGACCGTCAGCCTGCTGGGCGCGGTCGGCGGACAGGGCGTCTATGCGATCGAGCGCCCGACCCGCACGCTGGCCTCGATGCTGGCCCGCGCCGGCGGCATCACCATCACCCCCGAGGTGGCGCAGGTATCGGTCACCCGTGGCAACCAGACCGAAAAGATCTGGTTTCAGGATCTGCACAAGCAGCCCGGCTATGACATCGCCCTGCGCGGCGGCGACAAGATCCTTGTCGAACAGGACACCCGCGCCTTTACCGCACTGGGGGCCACTGGCACGCAGGCCCGCGTGCCCTTCGAAACCCAGACCCTGTCGGCGGTCGAGGCCATCGCCACCGTGGGCGGCCTGCTGCCCGCCTCGGCGGACCCGACCGGCGTCTTCGTGCTGCGCAACGAACCCGCCGAGATCGCCAACCAAGTGCTGGGCCGGTCCGATCTGATCGGTGCGCAGCGCATGGTCTATGTGCTCGACCTGACCAAGCCCAACGGCATGTTCATGGCCCGCGATTTCGTGGTGCGCGATCAGGACACGCTTTACGTGACCGAAGCGCCCTATGCCCAGTGGGCCAAGGTGATTTCCGCCCTGACCAGCCCGCTTGGCGCTGTCAGCACCGTGGCCAGCACCGCCGCGGTCATCAACGGAAGCTGATCCTGTCGGAGAACGACATGCCGCACGCCGGGGGGGAAACCCTCCGGCGTCTTTGCGTTTACAATGGCGGCTTCCTGCGCCAGCAGCGCCTGCGCCGGATTCTGAAACTGGCGGGCTGGCGCGTCTCGCTTGGCCTGCCGCGCGGCGATGACCATGTCGGGGTCTGGGGGCAATCCCCTTATGCGAAACGCGGCGGGGCGGTTGCCGCACGATGCGGCGCGCCGCTGCTGCGCGTCGAGGATGGCTTTCTGCGCTCGCTTCACCCCGGACGCAACGGCGAGCCGCCCATCGGCCTGTTGCTCGACCGCGCAGGCGTGCATTTCGATGCGCGCGTGCCGAGCGATCTGGAAACGCTGCTGCTGACCCATCCGCTGGATGATCACGCCCTGCTCGAACGCGCGCGCGGCGCCATTGCCCGAATGCGCCAAGGCCACCTGACCAAATACGCCGCCGTCGATCCCACGCTGCCCGTGCCCGAGCCGGGCTATGTGCTGGTGATCGATCAGACCGCGGGCGATGCCTCGGTGATCGCCTCTGGCGCTGATCGCAACCGCTTTCGCGAGATGCTTTACTGGGCGCGCGAGGAACACCCCGGCAAGCGCATCTTGCTGCGCTGCCATCCCGAAACGCAGGCCGGCCATCGCAAGGGGCATTTCCGCAAGGGCGATTGCGGCGGCCCGGTGTCGATGCACAGCGATCCGGTCTCGCCCTGGGCTTTGCTGGAGGGGGCGGTGGCGGTCTATACCGTCAGCTCGCAGATGGGGTTCGAGGCAATCCTTGCCGGCCACCGCCCCCGCGTCTTTGGCACGCCGTTCTACGCGGGCTGGGGCCTGAGCGATGACGAGGCCCCCATCACCCGCCGCCAGCGCCGGCTGACGCGCACCCAGCTGTTTGCCGCCGCGATGATCCTCTACCCGACATGGTATGATCCCTGCCGCGACCGGCTTTGCCCGCTAGAGGACGTGCTGGCGCAGCTGGAAGCGCAGACCCGTGCGTGGCGCGAAGATCGCCACGGCTGGGTCGCGACCGGAATGCGGCTATGGAAGCGCAAGCACCTTCAGCGGTTCTTTGGCGGTGTGCAGCCGGTGCGCTTCGCCCGCAGCGCCCCCGAAGCGCGGGCCATGGCCGATGTCGACCCCGCCAGCGGCAAGACCCCGCCCCGCCTCATGGCATGGGCCACCACCGCCGAGGATGCACAGGCGGTGCGCGTCGAAGACGGCTTTCTGCGCTCTCGCGGGCTGGGGGCCGAGCTGACGCCGCCGCTGTCACTGGTCTGCGATCCGATGGGCATCTATTACGACCCCACCCGCGCCTCGACGCTGGAACGGATGATCGCGGATTCGCCGCTGCTGCGCCCGGATGCCTTGCTGCGCGCCGAACGGTTGGCAGCGCGGCTCGTGGCCGACGGCCTGACGAAATACAACCTTGCAGGCGCGCTGCCGCCGCTGCCCGACGGCCATCGCATCCTTGTGCCCGGACAGGTCGAGGACGACGCCTCGATCCGGCTGGGCAGCCCGCAGATGACCTCGAACGCGGCGCTGCTGGAGCGGGTTCGCGCCGAAAACCCCGGCGCAGTGATCCTGTGGAAACCGCATCCCGACGTGCTCGCAGGGCTGCGCCCCGGCGCGGTCGAACATCCCTGGCAATGGGCCGACCTGACCGTCAGCGGCGACATGGCCGCGCTGCTGGGGCAGGTGCACGAAGTCTGGACCATGACCTCGCTCACCGGGTTCGAGGCGCTGCTGCGCGGCGCAGCGGTCACCACGTTGGGCGCGCCGTTTTACGCCGGCTGGGGGCTGACGTGCGATCTTGGCCCGGTTCCGGCGCGCCGCCTGCACGGCCCGCGCCCGTCACTGGCCGGGCTGGTCCATGCCACGCTGATCGCCTATCCGCGTTATCGCGATCCGCTCACCGGCCTGCCCTGCCCGGTCGAGGTGGTCGCAGACCGGCTCGCCGCCGGACCCCTGCGCAGCGGCCCCGGCAATCGCACGCTTTCAAAGCTTCAGGGCTTGCTGGCCAGCCGCGCCGGGCTTTGGCGCCGCTAGGCCCCTTGTTCCGGGCCGCCCGCACTGCGATATAGTCAGTCAACGGTTCCGGCCCCTCGCGGCCACGACAGTCTGGAGTGAACGATATGCTGAAAGGTTTGGGCGGGCTTGGCGACATGGCCAAGATGATGAAGACCGCACAGGACATGCAGGGCAAGATGGCCCAGCTGCAAGAGGATCTGAAGACCATCACCGTGGTCGGCCAATCCGGCGCGGGTCTTGTCAAGGCGACCGCCTCCGCCAAGGGCGAGCTGAAGGCATTGGATATCGACCCGTCGATCTTCAACGGCGACGACAAGGAAGTGGTCGAAGACCTGATCCTTGCCGCGATAAAGGAAGCGCAGACCAAGGCGCAAGAGCGCGCGCAGGAAGAGATGCAGAAGCTGACCTCGGAAATGGGCCTGCCCGCCGACATGAAGCTGCCGTTCTGACGCGCCTGCCGGGTCCGCCCGGCATGGAAACAAAGGTGCCCGCTTGGCCGACCGTACCGAGATCGACGTTCTGATCGAGCTGATGGCAAAACTGCCGGGGCTCGGGCCGCGCTCTGCGCGGCGCGCGGTGCTGCACCTTGTGCGCAAGCGGGCATTGCTGCTGACACCGCTGGCCGATGCCATTGGGCGCGTTGCCGTCAGCGCCCGTGAATGCATCAACTGCGGCAATGTCGGCACATCGGACCTGTGCCCGATCTGCGCCGATCCGCAGCGCGCCAATGGCCAGATCTGCGTGGTCGAAGACGTCGCCGATCTGTGGGCGATGGAACGCAGCAAGGTGTTCAAGGGCCGCTATCACGTGCTCGGCGGCACGCTGTCGGCGCTTGACGCCATCGGCCCGAACGAGCTGCGCATCCCGCAACTGGTGCACCGCATCGAAGACGAGGCGGTGTCCGAGATCATCCTTGCACTGAACGCCACGGTCGATGGCCAGACCACGGCGCATTACATCGCCGACCAGCTGGAAACCCGCGTCGAGCTGACCTCTCTGGCGCAGGGCGTGCCGATCGGCGGCGAGCTCGATTACCTTGACGACGGCACCATCACCGCCGCGCTGAACGCGCGGCGGAAGGTCTAGGCGTCAATCGTTCCACCACTTCGAGACCTGCGCCAGCTTGCCGGCGGCCGATTGCGCAGCATCATCGCCAAAGGCGCTGACCGTCTCGAGCATGGTCGACAGGATGCCGCTCCAGTCCGGGTCGAAATCCGACATCTCCTCCACCGTGGGTATCGCGCCCGACGCCGTCTCCCATGCCTTGCCCGGTGCCTGACTGACGCTGTCCCAGATTTCGGCAGGCTTTGGCACGCTCATATTGCAGACCGTCAGTTCTTCCTCGATCTGCCCCTGATCGGGGTCAAAGACCTTCTGAAGATCGCGCATGTCGATTATGGTCTGGCACAGGTCGTAGATCTCCAGACTCGTCGCGGCGGCGATGACCGCAATGCCCCAGAAGGGAATGGCTTCGCCGGCCATCGAGGCAGTGTCGCGCGCCGCCGCCTTGGCGGTTCTCGAAGCGACCCGTTTCGCGATATCTTCCGATTGCTGACGCGCAAGCTTGAAGCCTGCCCGCGCCGCCATCAGCTCCGCAGTGTGTTCCGCCATCTGCGTTTTCAACTTGCGCTCCGAAGCCCGGCTGAGCGACAGCGCCTCGCCCTGCTCGGCCAGTTTCGCGCGCAGCTCACTGTTCACCCGCCGGTCGGCGATATGATCCGCATCGACGGCATCAAGCTGCTGGCGAAGCTGCGCATTGTCCCGTGACAGGACCGCGTTCCTTGCGTTGAGCTGGTCGCCGGGCAGATCCAGAAGGCCGCCCAGAGTATAGCCGCCGAACAGCAGCACATTCACTGCGAGCGATAGCGCCAGAAGCAACACCGCGAGCACGCGCCAGATGCCTTTGGCAAAGCGAAAGACAGAGCTGACAAGCCATTTGAGTGATTGAAAAGTCATTGAAGTATCTCAGTTGAAAAAAAGTATCTCCAAATCATGGGCTTGCGGAATTCACGGATGCAAGGCCAAACCGGCACACCGGCGCATCCGGAATGGCCGCCGCCGCTTAGCGTTGTGCTTCGTGGGCAATGGAAGAGACAGCGCAATGGCCACGGCAAAGACAGGGCCGCGCGTACAACTGGCGCATGGCGACATTTTCTACGGGGCGGCCCAGATCGACGGCGAAAGCTTCATGAGCCGCGAGCGCGCCCCCGTTCCGCGAACGATACCGACCGTGGCGATCTCAGCGACAAGACATGAAAGAACGATGCTGAAATCTGCGGCGGGGCACTGGCGCAAAGCCGCGCGCTGTCAGATGATCTTGGCCAGATCCACGATGACGTCGCGCCATCGATCATCGAGCCCGCCCTGCCACGCAAGCTGTTCATCGCAGACATCTGCCGCTTTGCCGCAGAGGCCGCCGACCGACCGTAGCATGATCACACCCTCTTGCGCGAAAATTTCAGGCTGGGCGCGTTTCACCGCGCCGACAAGGGGTATCGTTAAGCCGAGGTGCCGCAGTATGGCGGCGAACGCTCGCCGATCAGCGATGCAGCATTGTCCGGTGCATCAGTTCTGGTAAAGGCTGCTGTCGTTTCTCAGCCTGCCGCGCACAATCCGAAACCGCCTGACCTGAGGGCCTTGTGATCCGCGCGGATCGTATCGCGCGATGATGAAAGGGCGCTGGTGCGGCACGACCGCCGGTGCCGTTTCGAAAAAGCCGTTTCGGCAATAAAAAAGCCCGCGCAACTGGCGCGGGCTTTCTTGACGTCAGCGGCGTGGATCGTCGCTGTCATCCTCGTCTTCGTCATCGCCGCCCGCAGGCAGGTTGAAAAAGCTCTCGGCGTCGGAATAGTCGCTCGGGCTGCGCTTGTCCTCGTCGTCGTCCTCGCCGCGCGGGTCCGAAAGCGAAAAGGTCTCAAGCCCTTCGATGGCGGTCGGCAGGCGCGGCTCGGTGTCCATGCCGAGGCTCTGCTCGGTCGACACCAGCTTGCGGCGCTCGTCATCGGTCATGACGGATTCGCGGCCCTTGGCGGCCTTGGCAATCGCGCCGTCCAGTTCGGACTGACGGCACAGGCCCAGCGCGACCGGATCGATCGGCTGCATGTTCTGGATATTCCAGTGGGTGCGCTCGCGGATCGACTGGATGGTCGGCTTGGTGGTGCCCACCAGCTTGCTGATCTGGCCATCGCTGAGCTCGGGGTGGAATTTCACCAGCCACAGGATCGCGTTCGGGCGATCCTGACGCTTGGACAGCGGCGTGTAGCGCGGGCCACGGCGCTTGTCCTCGTCGACGGCGGCGGCGTTGTACTTGACCTTTAGCTTGCGCAGCGGGTCTTTCTCGGCCTTGTCGATCTCGGACTGCTCGATCTGGTTGTTGCCCACCGGGTCGAAGCCTTTGACGCCGACAGCGACGTCACCGTCCGCAATGCCCTGCACCTCGAGCTCGTGCATCCCGGTGAAATCGGCGATCTGCTTGAAGGTCAGCGTGGTGTTGTCGACCAGCCAGACGGCGGTCGCCTTGGTATGGAGCAGTTTGGCCATCGTTCTCGTCTCCTTGCAAAACTTCTTCCCCTGCCCCGGGCCATTTCTGGCCGGGATGTCCTGGAGGGTGGTCCGGGACGGTTACCGTTGTCGGGGAACTTGGCGGCTATATAGTGAAACGAGGCCAAAGAGGGAAGAGAAAATGCGCTGGCTGCTGCCGCTGATGCTTGTTGCGGGCCTCGCCCGCGCCGACGGAGAACCATCCGGAACCTTCGATTATTACGTGCTCTCGCTCAGCTGGTCTCCGACCTGGTGCGCATTACAAGGCGAGGCGCGGGGCGCGGCGCAATGCGAGCGGCCCCTGGGCTGGGTGCTGCACGGGCTATGGCCGCAATACCATCGCGGCTACCCGGCGAACTGCCCCACCAAGCACCGTCCGCCCAGCCGCGCCATGACCGAGGCAATGGCCGATATAATGGGCAGCTCCGGGCTGGCATGGCATGAGTGGAACAAGCACGGCACCTGCTCGGGTCTGTCCGCCGAAGATTATTTTGCCCTGTCGCGCGACGCCTTCAATCGGGTCAACCGCCCCGAGGCGCTGCGCCGCCTCACCGATCCGGTGACCCTGCCCGCCGAACTGGTCGAACAGGCGTTCCTGAAGGCCAACGCCGGCTGGTCGGCGGACATGATCACCATCATCTGCGAGGACAGGCGCATCGACGAAGCGCGCCTGTGCCTGTCCAAAACGCTTGATCCCGTGCCTTGCGGTCAGGACGTGGTGCGCGATTGCAGCCTTGGAAATGCGCTGCTTGATCCAGTTCGCTGAGCCACCGCGCCGCGCCAATGAGGGGCGCTGCCCCTCAAACTCCCCGGGATATTTCCGGCCAGAAGAAACGCAAAGTTAACCATGATCGGCGATCCTTGGTTCACGGTACAGGCGGGGACGCCGATGACCGTGCCAGGGGAAGCTTCGCGCTTCGGCCCGCCCTCGAAAAAGGGCGGGCTTTGTGGTGCAAGCTCCCCGTTTCTTCTGGCCCCAAATATCCCCGCCGGAGGCAGGCCGACCCTATCGACCCGCGCTGTTCAGCCGAAGCTGTAGCCGTGGCGCTCGATGTCTTCGGCGCAGGCCCGCGCAACCTCCGTTGCGGTTACGTCGTCGTAATACGGTCGCCAATCCTGCCCACGGGGCGATGGGTTTTCAAAGCCCATCGCCGGGACAAAGCCCAGATGCGCGACCAACGGCGCGATGTCCTCTTCGAGCCGCTCGAGCCGCAGGTAAAGCGACGCGCGCTCGACCCCATCGGCGGCGCGCATGTAGTGGCTGGAGGGGTGCGCCGCGAGGCTCAACGTTGTCTCGGGCTGGAGCACGAACGCCTTGAACTCTAACGCCTTTGCGCGCGTCACCGCCGGGTGTGAAAAGTTCTGCATCCGCAGCCAGTGGTAGTAGCTCACCACCCTGTCCCACGGGTTGCGCACCAGCGTGAAGGTGAACATCGCAGCGATCTCGGCTGGCGACAAAACCCCGTCGATATCTGCCAGAGTTGCATGTTTCCACAGCCGTCCGCGCGCGGTCAGCCTCGTCAGACGATGACGCCGCCGCCGCGCCTTTGGTGTGTCTCCGATCAGGATGTCATCGCGCATCGCCCGCGCCTCGAGCGCCGCCGCCATCGAAGTGCCGCCGGTTTTCGGAATATGCACAAAGATATATCGGCGGCCGCGAGAGATGATCATGGCGGCACATTAACGATACGAATCTGCAACGTCATCGCGATTTTCGGGCCTTCCCCGCACGGCGGCTTCGACGCATAGTCATTGCGCGGACCAGATGCGGGAGGAAACATCATGGGCTGGCTTGCCAACGAAACCGGGCTTGGGAAATGCGCTGCGAACCACGTGCCGCTGACGCCACTGTCCTTTCTGAAACGCGCCGTGCAGATCTGGCCGGATCATCTGGCCGTCGTCTACGGCCCGCATCGCAAGACCTATGCCGAATACCACGCCCGCGTCAGCCGTCTTGCCTCGGCGCTGACGAAGATCGGTATCGTGCCCGGCGACGTGGTGGCGACGATCCTGCCCAACATCCCCGCACAGGCCGAGGCGCATTTCGGCGTTCCCGCCTGCGGGGCGGTGCTCAACACCATCAACACCCGGCTGGATGTCGACACGATCGCCTATATCCTCGATCACGGCGAGGCCAGGGTGGTGCTGTGCGATCCGCAGTTCATTCCCCATCTCGCCGAAGCCATCGAACTGATGGAAAACGCGCCCCCCACGGTGATCGAGGTCGCCGACCTACATGGCGGCGTGCCCCATCTTGGCGAATATCCCGAATACGAGGAGTTTTTGGAAACCGGCGATCCCGAGTTCGTCTGGATCATGCCCGAGGACGAATGGGAGAGCCTTGCGCTCAACTATACCTCCGGCACCACCGGGCGCCCCAAGGGCGTGGTCTATCATCACCGGGGGGCCTATCTGAATGCCATGGGGCAGGTGCTCAGCTGGCGTATGGTGCTGCATCCGGTCTATCTGACCATCGTGCCACTGTTTCACTGCAACGGCTGGTGCCACACGTGGATGATGCCCGCCGTGGGTGGCACCGTGGTGTGCTGCCGCGACATCAGCGCCGCCGCCATCTATGACGCCATCGCCTTTGAAGGCGTGAGCCATTTCGGCGGCGCCCCCATCGTTCTGAACATGCTGGTCAACGCCAAAGACGACGACCGGCGCCCGTTCGACCAGCTGGTCGAGGTCTTCACCGCCGGCGCGCCGCCCGCCCCCGCCACATTGGCGCGGATCGAGACCCTGGGCTTCAACGTCACCCAGGTTTACGGGCTGACCGAAACCTACGGGCCCGACGTCGAATGCGCCTGGCAATCGGGCTGGGACCATCTCGAGGGCGACGCGCGCGCCGCGCGCAAGTCCCGACAGGGCGTTGCGATGCCCTTCATGGAGCATGTCACCGTGATGGACGAACAGATGCAGGTGGTGCCCGCAGACGGCGAGACCAAGGGCGAGATCATGCATCGCGGCAATGGCGTGATGAAAGGCTACTTCAAGGCGCCCAAGGCAACCCGCGAAGCCTTTGAAGGCGGCTATTTCCATTCCGGCGACATCGCCGTGCACCATCCCGATGGCTATGTGCAGATCGCCGACCGCGCCAAGGACATCATCATCTCGGGCGGCGAGAACATCAGCTCTGTCGAGGTCGAGAACACGCTGATGGCGCATGAGGCGGTGCTGCTCTGCGCCGTGGTGGCGCGGCCCGACGACACTTGGGGTGAGGTGCCCTGCGCCTTTGTCGAGCTGAAGCCAAAGCACGCCGCGACCGAGGCCGAGCTGATCGCCTTTGCCCGCGCCCGGCTGGCCGGGTTCAAGACCCCCAAGATGGTGGTGTTCGAAGAGCTGCCCAAGACCTCGACCGGAAAGATCCAGAAATTCCAGCTCAGGGCCCGCGCGCGCGAGATCTGAGCTGGCTCAGAGCAGGTCCACCATGGCCTCGCGCGGGGGCGACACCACGACGCGGTTGCGGCCCGACACCTTGGCCGCGTAAAGCGACAGGTCGGCTGACTGGATCGCGCCTTCCAGTGCGCGCTCGCCCGGCAGGGCCAGCGCACAACCGAACGAGGCCGACGCGCCCTGCCCCGGCCTGCCCAGCCAGACGCTGTCCGGCATCGTCGCGACCGCGTTGCGGCAGCGCTCGGCCACCTCGCGCAGAGCGACGCTGGAGTCTTCGTCCAGCAGGATGAGGAATTCCTCGCCGCCCCAACGCGCCACCAGCGCCTGTTCCTTCGCCAGCACCGTGGTCAGCGCATCCGCGACACCGCGCAGCACCCGATCGCCCTGTTCATGGCCGAACCGATCATTGATCGACTTGAACCGGTCCAGATCGCACAGGATGACCCCCCGATACGCCCCGCGCGCGCGGCGCAATGCCTCGTACAGGCCGTGCCGGTTGAGCAGCCGTGTCAGCGGATCGCGCCTCCCCTTCTCCTCCAGCTGCTCGATGACCGACTTCAGGTAATGCCCGAAGGCCAGCGTGAGCAGCATCATGCCCCAGCCCAGAAGCCCGCAGAGCACGCCGATTTCGCGCTGGCTATCGGCCTCTCCGCCGGTAAAGCGCAGGAACACCGCGCCCGAGAACATCGGAACAACCACCGTCGCCAAGGCCATGGCACGCATGATGTTGCCCGGCCGCCCCCGCATGAACAGGCAAGCGAACAGCGTCTCGCGCCGCAGCAAAAGGATCAACCCGAGCTCGAGGCTGCAGGCCCACAGAACCGACCAGACCGACAGGTCGGGCTCCAGCATCATTCCGTTCAGCACCAGTTCGAGCACCGCAATCTTGGTGCGCAGCATCAGACCAAGCGTCGCAATCACCGCGAGCATCGGTGCCTGCCGCCACGCCAGCAAGGCAAACGCTCCGAAAGCGCCGAACAGCAGCAGGCTCAGCGACATATGGCCGCTGAAGCCACGCTCGTTCAGGGCGGCCGCGTCCAGCATCCGCTCGATCCCGTCAAGCCGCGGTGCAAGCGGCGCCTGCACGAGCCCGAGCACCGAGATCGCCCCGCAGCACAGCGTGATCGCAGAGGCGAGCCAACGCACCCATGCCCGCGACCGGATGGCGGCAAGCTGCGCCGCAAAGATCGTGAAGACAATCGCCGCCGGAACAGCGAGGCGCACCTCGGGGCCACCGCGCGGCGCAAGCAGGTTTTCGGCAAGCCCGACGCAGACGAACGTGACAAGCGTCAGCGCGATCAGCCGCAGGCCCCGAAACCTTTTCTGTTCGTACGCACCCATCCGACCACCGAGGCAACACAGCTGGGGTGTTGTCCCGCGAATCCATTAACAATCTGTTAACCTTGCCAAGCTGACGCAGCGCCACGCACCGCGGCGGCGTCGCCGCATTGCTCCTGCCGCGCGGCCCGTGCTAGGATCGGCGCGCAACGAGGCAGAGCAGCCCATATATGACCGCACTCAAGGAGTATGTCCGACTGGAGGCGTCCGCCCTCTGGCGCGCCGAACCGGGCGCACAGCGTCGCGAGGTGATCGTGTCGCTGGGCGATGCGTCATTGACCATCGCGGAATTTTCGGGACGGGCGCTGGCGCATTGGTCCCTGCCCGCCGTGCGGCGCGCCAACAAAGGGCAGCGCCCAGCCATTTATTATCCCGACGGCGATCCGGGCGAAACGCTCGAATTCCGCGAAGATGCCGAAGACATGATCGACGCGATCGAACGCCTGATGCGCACCATCGACAAGCGCCGCCCCAAGCCCGGCAAGCTGCGGCTGGTGCTGCTGTCGGGGGTTGCGACGGTGGTACTGGCGGCGGCAGTGTTCTGGCTGCCCGGGGCGCTGGTGCGCCACACCGAAAAGGTCGTCCCGATGGTCAAGCGCGACGAGATCGGCGCCGCCCTGCTGTCGCGCATCACCCGGATCGCGGGCCAGCCCTGCGTGACCGAGGAAGCCCGCCTGCCACTGCGCCACATGGCCCTGCGCATTCTTGGCGAATCCCGGCAGGACGATCTTTTCATCCTGCCCGACGGGCTGCGAACCACGGCGCACCTGCCGGGCGGGCTGATCCTCGTCAGCCGCGATGTGCTGGAAAATTACGAAGATCCCGATATCGTGGCGGGCTACATTCTGACGGAATCTCTGCGCGCCGCGCGCACCGATCCGCTGGGCGATGTGCTGGAACATGCCGGGCTCTGGGCCGCGCTTCAACTACTAACCACCGGAAAGCTGCCCGACTCGGCGCTGGACCGTTATGCCGAAACGCTGCTGTCCCGCCTGCCCGAAACGCTTCCGACAGAGGTCCTGCGCGATGCGTTTGACAGGGCGCAACTGCGCAGCGCGCCCTATGCCACGGCGCTCGACCCGGGGGCCGAGCGTACGGCCGTGCTTGCCAATGGTGACGCTGCAACAGCAGCGAACACCCGCCTTGTGCTGCCCGATGCGGACTGGGTCCGGCTTCAGGGCGTCTGCAGCGGCTGACCGCGGGATATCAGCGTATCAGCGCAGGGATGCCTGTACGTAGCCCGCCGCCTGCGCGCCGCGCAATCCGGCCTGCAGCGCGGCCTGATCTCGGAACGGTCCAACGACGATGCGCCGCGCACCGCCCGGCAGATCGGTATAGGCCACCGGCAGCCCAGACGCCCCCAGCCGCGACACGGCCTGCTGCGCGCCCTCGGCAGAGGCGAACACGCCGATCTGAACATAGCGCGGCGCATCGAATGTCTTCGGAGCCGAGCGGGTCGAGAGCACCGGCGCCGAGCCCTGCGACGAACCCGGCGGCTCGCGGTCGACCTGAGACGGGGACAGCAGAACCGGATCTTTGGCCCGCACGAATTTCGAACTGGACGGCGACGGATTCTGCCGCGGGACAGTGTTGGTCCAGTGCCGCTGCGTCTGGTAATAGCCGCCAACGGTCTGCCAGGCGCGATACGGGTTCAGGCGATCGTCTTGCCACGCCGGGCGATAGCCCGGCGGCACGATCGGCGCGACATAAGAGCGGCCACGATAGACCTGATCGGGAATGATGCGCGTCTGCGCGCTGACCCCGACCAGCGGGATATCCGAGCGCGAGACCTCGGCCACCGGCTCGTCGGCATAGAGGCGGCTGTCATCCCAGCTGCCGCGCTCCGGAGTGCGGGTGCGCTCGACCTCGGTCACGTAGGGTTCGGCCTGCGGGCCGCAGCGCACCGCCATGCCGTTACGCTCGACGTTGCCGCTGTAGCCCGGCGGGCAGACGCCAGCCGAGGCCGAGGGCGCGACCGGCACCTGTCGCACAACGGTCGAGGGCGGCGGGGCCGAGGGCGGCTTTGACGCTGGGGCCTTCACCACCGGCGCGGGGCGCGATGCCACGGTTTCAAGCGGGCGCTCGGCCTTGGGAATGGGCTTGGGCTTGGCCGCCGGGCGCGTCGGCTCTGGCACTGGCTCTGCCGCAGCGCGGGTGCCGCCAAAGGTCGGCGCATAGCCGCAGATCTGCTCGCGGTCGCGGGTCACCCGTGGCACCCAGATCACCGCGCCGTCGAACCCGGCGCGCACGAACACGCAGCCCCGGCTGTCGACGAACTGGCGTCCGGTGAAACTGGCGGGCGGCAGTTCGGACGGGCGGTCGATCACGGCGATCCCCTGCGCAAGGCCGGGCGTTGCCCCCGCAGCCAGCCCGGCTGCGGCAAACGCGATGATCACCAGTCGTTTCAAATGCATGCCCGCCCCCAAGAAAGTCATCGGAATCATGATACATGATTCCGCCTGAGTAAAGCTTAACGCCCGCCTACTTGGTCCCGAACATGCGATCCCCCGCATCCCCCAGCCCCGGAACGATGTATCCTTTATCATCCAGACGCTCATCGAGCGCCGCCGTCACGATGGGCACGTCGGGATGCGCCTCCTGCATCCGGGCCACGCCTTCCGGAGAGGCGAGCAGGCACAGGAAACGGATATCCTTGGCCCCGGCCTGCTTCATCAGGTCGACCGCCGCGACCGAGCTGTTGCCCGTCGCCAGCATCGGATCGACAAGGATCACGCAGCGATCCTCGAGCGACTTGGGCACCTTGAAGTAATATTGCACCGGCTGCAGCGTCTCCTCGTCGCGGTACAGCCCGACAAACCCGACCCGCGCCGCCGGCACCAGTTCCAGAATGCCATCAAGCAGGCCGTTGCCGGCGCGCAGGATCGACACCAGCACCAGCTTCTTGCCCTCGATCACCGGGGCATCCATCTCGCATAGCGGCGTTTCGATGCGCTTGGTGGTGACCGGCAACGCATGCGTCACCTCATAGGCCAGCAGCAGCGAGATTTCCCGCAAGAGCTGCCGGAACGAGGCGGTCGACGTCTCCTTTTCCCGCATCAGGGTCAGCTTGTGCTGCACCAGCGGGTGATCGACGACGGTAAGATGCTGCTTCATGGCCGGGCCTCCGTTTATCCGCCTCCCTCTCTAGACGGGCCACCCGCCTGTCGCAACGCCGATCCCGCCCCACGCGCCCCGCGCAAGGCGAATTGCCCCACGTTCAGGCGCCCAGCCGCTTGAGCACCGCCGCCCGGGTGGTCTCGTCGCAAAAGGCGGCTTCGGCCGAGGTCCGGGCGATCTCGGCAAAGCGGGCGGCGTCCCAGCGGAAGGCCCGGGCGAGATTTTCGTATTCATCCGCCATGGACGTGTGAAAGAACGGCGGATCGTCGGTCGAAACGGTGACCTTGACGCCGCGTTCGCGCAGCTTTTCAATCGGGTGCGCCGCAAGGTTCGGGTAAACTCCAAGCGTCACGTTGGAACCAGGGCAGACTTCAAGAACTATCCCTTTCTCCACCAAGTTATCCACAAGGCGCAAATCCTCGATGGCCCGCACCCCGTGGCCGATACGCTGCACGCGCAGATCGCGCACCGCATCTTCGACTTCGCGCGCACCGCGCCATTCGCCGGCATGGGTGGTCAGCGCCAGCCCCGCCTCGCGCGCCATATCAAAGGAATACGCGAAATCCTTCTGGCTGCCCCGGTTTTCATCGCCGCCCATGCCGAAACCGACGATCCAGTCACCGGCGGTTTCGGCCGCGCAAAGCGCCGTACGCTTCGCCTGATCCGGGCCAAAATGACGAACGCATGTCACAACGCCCCTCAGAGTTATCCCCAGGCTTTTCCCAGCCTCGTCCGAGGCCTCCCGCATGGCGTCCAGATACTCGCGCCACGCGTTCAGCTCGCCGCCGCCGCAAAAATCCGGGCTGATGAAACACTCGCTGTAAACCACGCCATTGGCGGCGCTTTCCTCAAGCACCGCAAGGGTCAGGCGGCGATAATCCTCGGGGGTTTTCAGCACCGAGGTCGCGGCCTCGTAGGTCCGAAGGAAATGCGGGAAATCGCGGAAGGCGTAGCTGCCATCGGGGTTGAACACACCATCGAGGCGGATGCTCTTTTGCTTGCCCATGCTGCGAATGAAACCGGGCGGCGCCGCGCCTTCCAGATGCAGGTGCAGCTCGATCTTCGGCAGGGCGCGGATCTGTTCGATCTCGTATTCATATTCGTCGCGGCTGATCGGCTCGTTCGGATCGCGGGTCACAGAAAGCTCCTTCCGGGGCCAGATGAGGGAACGCCCAGATGGGCGGCAATGCTGGCGGCGACATCGGCAAAGGCAACCTGCCCGATGGCCCGAGCCCCAACGCCATGGGCCAGCACCGGCACCCGCTCGCGGGTGTGATCGGTGCCGTGCCAGCTAGGATCGTTGCCGTGATCGGCGGTGAGCAGCAAAAGATCGTCTTTGCGCAGGCGCGGGATCAGCGACCCAAGCGCTTGGTCGAACCATTCCAGCGCACGGGCATAGCCCGACACATCCCGTCTATGGCCATAAAGGCTGTCGAACTCGACAAAATTGGCAAAGACCAGCGCGCCGTCTTCGGCAGTGTCGACCAGCCGCCCGAGGTGATCCATCAGCGTGGCGTCATCACCTTTGTGCAAATGGTCGATGCCTTCCATCGAGAAGATATCGCCGATTTTCCCCACCGCATGCACCGTCCGGCCCGCATCCTGCACCCAGTTAGTGAGCAAGGGCGCCGGCGGGCGCAGCGCATAATCATGCCGGTTCGTGGTGCGCCGGAACGCGCCCTCCTGCCCGACGAAAGGCCGCGCGATCACCCGCCCGACCTTCATCTTGTGCAGCGTCGGGGCCAGCCGTTCGCACAGATCCAGCAGCCGCTCGAGGCCGAAGCGCTCTTCATGCGCGGCGACCTGGAACACGCTGTCGATCGAAGTGTAGCAGATCGGCCAGCCGGTCCGCAGGTGTTCGCCCCCGAAACGATCGAGCATCACCGTGCCAGAGCCATGGCAATTGCCAAGCGTGCCCTCGGTGCCAGCGATCTGTTGCACCAAGGCCAGAAGATCGGGCGGGAACACCGGATCGGTTTGCGGGAAATACCCCCAATCGAAAGGCACCGGCAGCCCGGCCAGTTCCCAATGCCCCGACGGGGTGTCCTTGCCGTTCGAGGCTTCGGTGGCCGCGCCCCAAAGCCCCTGCGGCGACGCGCCAAGCCCCATGGGCAGCTCTCCGGACGCCAACGCCGCCGCCTGCCCGAGGCCCAGCGCATCCAGCACCGGCATCCGCAACGGGCCGCTGCGCCCGTCTTCGGCGCGCCCCTCTGCGCAGGCCTGCGCAATGTGCAGCAGCGTGTTGGCGCCGGTGTCGGGCAAGCCGTCGTTGAAGAATTGCGCCGCGTCCGGGGCACCGCCGATGCCCACGGAATCCATCACGACCAGAAAGGCCCTCATGTGATGTGCTCCCGCACCAACGGGCCGACCTTGGGCGCGATGTCGCCCAAGGTGATCGCCCCCTGCACAGCGCAAAGTGCGGCGTCGGCCTCCGCCTCGCGGGCGGCATGAACACGGGCCAGCGGCTCACCAATCTCGACCCGCTGGCCAAGCCGCACGACGTCGGACAACCCGACTGCCGGGTCGATCATGTCGGTTTCCACCCGCCGCCCGCCGCCCATGCGCACAACCGCAAGGCCCAGCGCCTCACCGTCGATGGCGGTGACAATCCCGGAACGGGCGCTTGGCACCTCGCGGATCACCGTCGCCTCGGGCAGGAAGCGCTGCCAGTGGTCGACAAATTCATGCGGCCCGCCAAGGCCAGAGATCATCAGGCCCATCCGCTCGGCCGCCGCGCCACTGGCCAATGCCGTGCGCAGCTTGGCCTCGCCATCGGCGACGCCGGCCCCGGCCAGCAAAGGCGCGCCCAGCGCCAGCGTCAGATCGTAAAGCGCACCGGTCGCGCCGGTGAGCACCCGCATCGCCGCGTCGACTTCAAGCGCATTGCCAAGGGCCGGCGCGATGGGCTGGTCCATGTCGGTGACCAACGCCGTGGTCGGGCAGCCCGCAGCGTTGGCGGTCTCCACCAGCGCCCGCGCAACGGCGCGCGCATCCGCATCGGTTTTCATGAAGGCGCCAGAGCCGACCTTGACGTCAAGCACCAGCCCCTCGAGCCCTGCCGCCAGCTTCTTGGACAGGATCGAAGAGGTGATGAGCGCCAGGCTCTCCACCGTCGAAGTCACATCGCGCACCGCGTAAAGACGCCGGTCCGCCGGGGCGATGTCGGCGCTGGCCGAGACGATGGCGCACCCCGCTTCGCGCACCACCCGGCGGAACCGCGCCTCGTCAGGAGCAACGGCATAGCCGGGGATCGCGTCCAGCTTGTCGAGCGTACCGCCGGTGTGGCCCAGCCCCCGCCCCGAGATCATCGGAACAAAGACCCCGCACGCCGCCAGCGCCGGCGCCAGCACCAGCGACACGCAATCCCCCACACCGCCGGTGGAATGCTTGTCGACCACCGGCGCCCCGAGGTCCCAGCGCATCACCTGCCCCGAATCGCGCATCGCCAGCGTCAACGCGACCACGTTGTCCGTGCTCAGCCCGCGCAGACAGACCCCCATTGCAAAGGCCCCTGCCTGCGCATCACTGACCCGCCCGTCGGCAAGCCCCTTGGCAAACTCACGCAGAGCTTGTGCTGTTGGCTCTTCACCACGCCGCAACGCCGCGATCAGGGCTCGCGCGCCCATCAGGCCTTGCCCATGTCGTCGTTGCGGAATGCGCCGGGAAGAAGATCCCCCACTGTCGTCACCAGCACCTCGCCCGAAACCGTCGCCAGCGTCACCTTGACTTCGGACTTTGCGAACTCTGCGAGCTTCTGCCGGCACCCGCCGCAAGGCGGGACGGGGCGCGGGCTGTCGGCCACGACAAACGCTTCGACGATCTCGGTCTCGCCGGATGCGACCATGGCGGCGATGGCCCCGGCCTCGGCGCAGGTGCCTTCGGGATAGGCGGCATTCTCGACATTGCATCCGGCGTGAACCGCCCCGGACGCACTCCGCAGTGCCGCCCCCACCTTGAAGCGCGAATAGGGAACATAGGCGTTTTCGCGCACCGCGCGCGCGGCGTTCTCGAGATCCATGACACTCTCCTGCTGCCTACTCGGAAAACCATGTTTGAAAGCCGCTCGAGCGGAATGCAAGCCCCGCGCCGGTTGCACCGGCCGGCCTGCCTCCGGCGGGGATATTTCAGGCCAGAAGAAGACAGGGCGCAGCGCCTCATGTTTCTTCTGGCTCCAAATATCCCGGGGGGCTCCGAAGGAGCGGGGGCAGCGCCCCCTCTGCCTTACCCGCCGGCGCGCGGCATTGGCGTCTGGCCACGGTTGTAACGCGTCCAATCCTCGATGTCCGGGTACCAGTGGCGGCGCCAAGCTTTGACCCTAGGATTCATGATACGTCGCCAGAGAGGCGGTATCATCGCGGCCATGGTCATGATTGGATAACCGTAAGGCAGTTGCGGGGCGTCGGTTTCGGCGTAGGTCTGAAGCAGCGGAAAGCGACGGTCGGGCTTGTAGTGATGATCCGAGTGGCGCTGAAGGTTGATCAGCAGCCAGTTGGTCGCGGTGTGGGACGAATTCCAAGAGTGGTGCGGCTTGACATGTTCATAGCGCCCCCCGCCCAGAGAGCGCCGGGTCAGCGCGTAGTGTTCGACGTAATTGGTCAACTCGAGCTGCCAGATCGCCACCCCGGCCTGCACGACGAAAAAGACCAGCCCGGACCAGCCTGCCGCAAGCAGCGCAAGCGCCAGCATCGCCAGTTGCAGCCCGGCATACAGCCAGAACGGATTGCGCCGGTGCCACCACGGCAGCCCCCTGCGCGCCAGAAGCGCGGCTTCGGCGCGAAAGGCCGAGCGCGGGCACTCGTGCAGAACGCGCGGATAGTAGCGGTGAAACCCCTCGTTATACCGCGCCGTCACCGCGTCGCGCGGCGTGCCGACCCAGACGTGATGCACCAGCAGATGCTCAGAGCGAAAATGCGAATACAGCACCATCGCCAGCAGCCAGTCGCCCAGCCGCCGTTCAACCCGGTTCTTCTGGTGTAGCAGCTCGTGGCTGTAGACGATCCCGACAGAGCCGCTCATCACACCAGTGCCGAACATCACGCCGAATTTCTCCAGCGCCGACAGGTGGCCGCTGTGCCCGACGTACCAGATCAGCGACACCAGAGTGGCGAATTGCACCGGCGCCCAAAGTATCACCCCAAGGCGATACCAGATGAGCTGGCGATCGGGAGTGAGCGGATCGGCGTTTTCCTCGTTCAACCCCAGCGCCGCGTCCAGCGCCGAGAACAGGTACCACGTCGCGAGCGGAGGTAGCAGGATCCACGCCCCACCCTTCACAGCCCCGAGCCAGACCAGCGGCGGCAGGATGTAGGTCAGCCAGAACGGCATCGCTGCGCTCAGCCGCGCCACCTGTTGCGATGAGATCATGGCCCGCTCCCCTTGCGTCTTCCCCAATCCTATCCGCCTTCGTTGCAGGCGTCACGCCCAGGCTCAGGCGCTGCGGGCAAGGTCGAAGGCCTTGCGCATCACCGTTGGCAGATCAGACGGGCTGAATTCGGGCAATTCGATGAAATCTCCGCGCTCGGGCGGGCGGTCCATCGGCACCAGTGCGGTCTTGACCGTCAATCGCAGGTGGAAATGGGTGAAGGTGTGGCGCGCCTCGCCGGGCAGGGTCTTCCATTCGGCGCGGATCGGCGGAGCCTCTTGCGGGGCCTCGCCCCAGTCGCTGCCGGGCCAGCCCAGCATCCCGCCCAGCAAGCCCTTGTCCGGGCGGCGCTCCAGCAGCCATGCCCCGTCGACCCGGCGCGCCAGATAGGCAATGCCCAGCCGCGTGGGCTTGCGCGCCTTGGGGGCTTTCTTCGGCAATTCGGCGGCGGTGCCCGCCTCCCATGCCGCACAGGCGCGCCGCCACGGGCACAGCCCGCAGGCCGGGTTGCGCGGCGTGCAAAGGGTCGCGCCAAGATCCATCACCGCCTGCGCGTAATCGCCGGGGCGCGTTGCGGGCGTCAGCGCGGCCGCCATCTGCGTCAGGATCGGCTTGGCGGCGGGCAAGGGCGTATGCTCGTCGTGCAACCGGGCCATCACCCGTTCGACATTGCCATCAACCACCGTCGCTGGCTGATCAAAGGCAATCGCCGCGACCGCCCCCGCCGTATACGGCCCGACACCCGGCAGCGACAGCAGCCCCTCGAGCGTCTCGGGAAACACACCCCCATGATCGACCGTCACCGCCCGCGCGCATTTCAGCAGGTTGCGCGCCCGGGCGTAATAGCCAAGCCCGGCCCAAGCCGCCATGACATCCTCGTCGCGCGCCTCGGCCAGCGCGGTGACGGTCGGCCAGCGCGCCGTGAACGCCTCGAAATATGGCTTCACCGCCGGAACGGTGGTCTGCTGCAACATGATCTCGGACAGCCAGATCCGATAGGGGTCAGGCCGCACATTGGAATGAGGCGGCACCCGCCACGGCAGGGCGCGGGCGTGACGGTCGTACCAGTCGAGCAGATCCTGTGGCTTTGCTTGCTCACGCAACGGTGACATTCCCTTGATGGCGCATTTACGGGCTGGCGCCCGGGGGCGCGCTCACTAGAATAGTGTCTGGCAGAGGGATTCAAGATGGCGCGGCGCACAACCACCACATATGGCTTCGCCCAGACGGGCGGTTTGCTCAAGGGCGACATCCGGCGCGCCAGCGAAAGCCGCGGCTTCGCCCAGTCGCGCGTGCTGACCCATTGGGAAGAAATCGCCGGCGCCGACATTGCCGCGATTTCGCGCCCGGTCGAGATCAAATACAACCCCCGCGCCCGCTACGACCTTGGCCGCCAGAAAAAGGGCGCCACCCTCGTGCTGCTGACCAATGGCGCCAACGCCCAGATACTGCAGATGCGCAGCCGCGAGATCGTCGAGCGCATCAATGCCGTCTACGGCTATCAGGCCATCGGCGAGCTGCGCATCACCCAGACCGCTGCCTCCGGCTTTGCCGAAGGCCGCGTCAGCTTCGATCATGCGCCGCGCAAGGCGCAGGAAAAAACCCCCTCGCCCGCCCAGCAGGCCGAGGCGCACCGCGCCACCGAAGGCGTCGGCGACAGCGGCCTGCGCGAGGCGCTTGAACGGCTTGGCGCCAACGTCATATCCAGAACGCAACGCCCCGGGCGCTAGCGCCCGCAGACCAGACCAGAACAGACCACAAGGAAGATCCATGAAGCGCATCCTGACCACCACCGCCCTTGCGGCCGCCCTTGCCGCTGGCGGCAGCTGGTTCCTGAACCCGAATGCACAGCCCCCGATGGGCGCGGCCTCGGCCCAGGACGCAACCCCCGCAACAGTGACCGACATGGTGCTGGGCGCGGCCGACGCGCCGGTGACGGTCATCGAATACGGCTCGTTCACCTGCCCCCATTGCGCCGCCTTCGACGAAAACGTCTTCCCGCAGATCAAGGAAGATTACATCGACACCGGCAAGGTGAAATTCATCTTCCGCGAGGCCTATTTCAACAAATACGACATGTGGGCGTCGATGATGGCCCGCTGCGGCGGCGAGATGAAATATTACGGCATCGTCGACATGATCTACAGCACTCAGGACGAATGGGCCCGCCAGAGCAGCGAACAGGGCGTCGCCGATGCGATCCGCAAGATGGGTCTTCAGGCCGGCATCGACAAGGATCAGCTCGACGCCTGCATGTCCGATGGCGATCAGCTTCAGGCCCTCGTCGGCTGGTATCAGGAAAACATGACCCGCGACGGCTTCAACTCGACCCCGTCCTTCATGATCGACGGCGAGCTGAACTCCAACATGTCCTATGATGAATTCGCCGAAAAGCTCGACGCGCGCATCGAGGCCGCGAACTGACACCGCGTCCCTGCGGTCACAAGATCCGGCCAGAAGAAGCAGGGCACAGCGCCCCGGCTTCTTCTGGCCTTAAATATCCCCGCCGGAGGCAGCCCGGCCATTGCGGCCGGGTAACGCCCCGCGAACAAGGCACCGGCTCAAGCAATCCCGCCTTGATACCCCCCACCCCCACGCGATAAAGCAGGCGCGACCAGCCACCCTTGCGGAGTCCGCGTGTCCCGTTTCATTGCCCCCCTGCTGTTCGGCCTGATCGGCGCTGGCATTCTTGTCGCGCTCGGCCTGTGGCAGATGCAGCGGCTCGACTGGAAGCTCGGCGTGCTGGCCGAGATCGACGCCCGCATTTCCGCCCTGCCGGAACCGCTGCCGGTGATGCTCTCCCCCACCGAACAGAAATACCAGCCGGTCGAACTCGACGGCGACATCCTGCCCGGCGAGATCCGCATCCTCGTCAGCCGCAAGCAGATCGGCGCGGGCTATCGGATCGTCTCGCCGCTGCGCACCGCCGATCGCCTGATCCTGCTCGATCGCGGCTTTACCGCCGACGAGAACAAGGACGCCACTCGCAGCACCGGCCCGGTGCATGTGCTTGGCAACCTGCACTGGCCCGACGATCGCACCTCCTCGACGCCCGACAACGACGCCGCCGCCAATATCTGGTTCGCCCGCGACATCGGCGCCATGGCCGAGGCGCTCGGCACCGAGCCGCTGCTGGTCGTGGCGCGCCAGATCACCCCGCAAGACCCGGCCATCGAGCCGATGCCGGTGGACAGCGCCGGCATTCCCAACGATCACCTGCAATATGCCATCACATGGTTCTCGCTTGCCGTGGTGTGGCTGATCATGACCGCCTATTACATCGTGCGGCAACGCAAGACCGGAGAGACCTGAATGCGCTATATCTCCACCCGCGGCCAATCGCCCGCGCTCAGCTTCGAGGATGCCATGCTGTCGGGCCTTGCCCGTGACGGCGGGCTTTACGTGCCCGAGACCATTCCCACCCTCAGCGCCGATGACATCCGCGCCCTGAACGGTCTCAGCTACGAGGAAACCGCGTTCCGCGTGATGCGCCCTTTCGTCGAGGGCACCTTCAGCGATGAAACCTTCGGCGATCTCATTGCCAAGGCCTATGCCGGGTTCGGCCATACCGCCCGCGCGCCGCTGGTGCAGCTGGCCCCGAACCACTTCCTGCTGGAGTTGTTCCACGGCCCGACGCTGGCGTTCAAGGATTTCGCCATGCAGCTGATCGGCCAGCTGTTCGAAGAGGCGCTGACCCGGCGCGGCGAGCGGGTGTGCATCGTGGGGGCGACCTCGGGCGATACCGGCTCTGCCGCCATCGAGGCGTTCCGCGGCCTTGATGCCGTCGATGTGTTCATCCTCTATCCGCATGGCCGCGTCTCCGAAGTGCAGCGCCGCCAGATGACCACGCCGAGCGAAAGCAACGTGCATGCGCTGGCGATGGACGGGCATTTCGATGACTGTCAGGCGCGGCTCAAGGACATGTTCAACGATTTCACCTTCCGCGATGAAATCCGCCTTGCCGGGGTCAATTCGATCAACTGGGCGCGGGTGCTGGCACAGGTGGTCTATTACTTCAGCGCCGCCGTCAGCTTGGGCGCGCCGGACCGCACCGTCAGCTTCACCGTGCCCACCGGCAATTTCGGCGATATCTTCGCCGGGTACATCGCCAAGAAGATGGGGCTGCCCATCGACCGGCTGGTGGTCGCCACCAACCAGAACGACATCCTGCACCGCTGCCTGAGCACCGGCGATTACGCGACATCCGAGGTGCACCCGTCGATCTCGCCGTCGATGGACATTCAGGTCAGCTCTAATTTCGAACGGGTGCTGTTCGATGCCTACGGGCGCGACGGCAAGGCTGTGGCGCAGCTGATGGACGAGCTCAAGGGCGGCGCGTTCAAGGTCAGCCAAGGCGCGCTTCAGGCGCTGCGCGAAAGCTTCGATTCGGGGCGCGCCTCCGAAGACGACACGCTGGCGACGATCAAGGCGGCCCGGGCCACGATGGGAGAGCTGCTCTGCCCGCATTCGGCCGTCGGCGTCAAGGTCGCGGACGAGCACCGCAGGCCAGATGTCCCGATGATCACCCTTGCCACCGCCCACCCGGCGAAATTCCCCGATGCGGTGGAACAGGCCAGCGGCATCCGCCCGCCCCTGCCCGCGCGCATGGCCGATCTTTTCGAGCGCCCCGAGCGCCTCACCCGCGTTGCCAACGACCTTGGCGCGCTAGAAACACTGATCCGGGAGCGCACTGCCAAGTGACCGTGGAAATGACAACGCTCGGCAACGGGCTTCGTATCGTATCGGAACGTATGGACGGGCTGCAATCGGCCTCGATCGGCGTCTGGGTGTCTGCCGGGGGCCGCAACGAGCGGCTCGAACAGAACGGCATCGCGCATTTCCTTGAACACATGGCGTTCAAGGGCACCAAGACCCGCAGCTCGTTGCAGATCGCCGAAGCCATCGAGGACGTGGGCGGCTATATCAACGCCTATACCTCGCGCGAGGTGACCGCTTATTACTGCCGCGTGCTGGAAAACGACACGCGGCTGGCGCTGGACGTGACCGCCGACATCCTGCGCAACCCGATCTATGACGCGCGTGAGATCGAGGTCGAGCGCGGGGTGATCCTGTCGGAAATCGGTCAGGCGCTCGATACCCCCGACGACGTGATCTTCGACTGGTTGCAGGACCGCTGCTATCAGGACCAGCCGCTGGGGCGCACCATCCTTGGCGAGGCCGCCAATGTGCGCCGCTTCAACGAAGAAGATCTGCGCGGTTTCGTCGGCGAGCATTACGGCCCCGAGCAATTCATCCTGTCGGCGGCGGGCGCGGTGGATCACGGCGCGCTGGTCGAACAGGCGCAGGCGCTGTTCGGCGACATGCCCCGGCGCGGGGCAACCGCCTTTGAGGCCGCCCGCTTCACCAGCGGCGAGATGCGCCGCGAAAAGAAGCTGGAACAGGCGCATTTCGCGCTGGCCTTCGAGGGGCCGGGCTACCGCGATGCGGATTTCTTCACCGCGCAGATCTATTCGATCGCGCTGGGGGGCGGCATGTCTTCGCGGCTTTTCCAAGAGATCCGCGAAAAGCGCGGGCTGTGCTATACCATCTTTGCCCAGTCCGGCGCCTATGAGGATACCGGCACGACGACGATCTATGCCGGCACCAGCGGCGACGATCTGGCCGAGCTGGCCGGCATCACCATCGACGAGATGAAACGCGCCGCCGAGGATATGTCGCTCGAAGAAGTGGCGCGCGCCCGTGCCCAGATGAAAGCCGGGCTGCTGATGGGGCTTGAAGGCTCGTCCAGCCGCGCCGAGCGCATGGCGCGCATGGTGCAGATCTGGGGCGAGGTGCCGCCCATCGAAGATACGGTGGCAAAGATCGACAACGTCACCACCGGCGACGTGCGCGATTTCGCCGAAGCGATGGCAACGCAGGCGCCCGCCGGTCTGGCGCTGTACGGGCCGGTGTCAAAGGCACCGACACTTGCCGATCTTCAGGCGCGCCGGGTGGCGTGATGCTGGGCCGGAAACGCAAGTTCCGGCTCGACACCGAGCGGCTGGTGCTGCGACCGCCGTACCACGGCGATTTCGCGCCATGGGTGTCGCTGCGCCTCGAAAGCCGCAGCTACCTGACACCGTGGGAACCCAGCTGGGCACCGGATCACCTTAGCCGCCGGGCGTTTACCAACCGGGTCTATTGGGCGAACCGCTCGATCGCCAGCGGCTCGGCGGTGCCGCTGTTCATTTTCCGCCGCGAAGACGAGCAACTGCTGGGCGCGATCACGCTGGACAACATCCGCCGCGGCCCGGCGCAGCAGGCCGTTCTGGGATATTGGACCGGCCTGCCCTATGCGCGGCAAGGCTATATGCGCGAGACTATCGCAGCGCTGGTGCATCATGCGTTCGACAGGCTTGACCTCAGCCGGATCGAGGCCGCCTGCCTGCCCGAGAACGTCGCCTCGCGCGGGTTGCTGGAACAGTCGGGGTTCAAGTTCGAAGGCGTGGCGCAGAGCTATCTGCAGATCAACGGGCGCTGGCGCACGCATGTTCTGTATGCTGCGCTACGCCATGACCGGCGCGGCAAGACGCAGGTCGGCTGACCCGGCGCAGCACGGCTTGATCGGCGGCGGAAGGGGGCGCTGCCCCCCGTCTCCTTGCGGAGCCTCCCCCCGGGATATTTGCGGCCAGAAGAAGACCGGGCGCCGGGCCCTTGATCGGCGGCGGCCAGACGGACGTGCCCCCCTTCACTTTCTGCGCAAACGGACGCAGTGTCGCGGTTCGAACTAGGAGCGCCAGAATGAGCCTGCATCCCACCGATGACCGCTTTGCCCAGACCCTTGCCGGACAGTTGCCGGACGGGGCGCTGCGCCGCGCCGAGCCGCGCTATCTTGAGGAGCCGCGCGGGCGCTGGAAAGGCACATCGCAGTGGGTCGCCCTGCCGCGCAGCGTCGAAGAGGCGGCAATCATCATACGCGCCTGCAACGCCGCGCGGGTTGGCGTGCTGCCGTTCGGCGGCGGGACCGGCCTTGTCGGGGGGCAGGTCTCGCCCGACACCCCTGCTCCGCTGATCGTGTCGATGGAGCGGATGGCGGCCATTCGTGCCGTCTTGCCCGATGAGAACGTGCTTGTGGCCGAGGCCGGTGCGGTGCTGGCGGATGTGCAGCAGGCAGCTTTGGACGCCGGGCGGCTGTTTGCGTTGTCGCTGGCATCCGAAGGCACCGCGCGCATCGGCGGGCTGCTGGCGACCAACGCGGGTGGGGTCAACGTGCTGCGCTATGGCAACGCCCGCGATCAGGTGCTGGGACTGGAGGCGGTATTGCCCGATGGCAGCGTCTGGAACGGGCTCAAGCGTCTGCGCAAGGACAACACCGGCTATGATTTGCGCCACCTGCTGATCGGCGCCGAAGGCACGTTGGGGCTGATCACCGCCGCTACGCTGAAGCTGTCGGCGATCCCGGCGGCGAGCGGCACCGCCCTTTTCACCGTTGCGCGGCCGAAGGCGGCGCTGGCGTTGCTGGCGCTGGCGCGCGGGCAACTGGGCGAGGGCATTTCGGCCTTTGAGCTGATCTCGCGGCAGGGGCTGGCGTTTCAGCGCGAGACGCTGCCCGATCTGCGTCACCCGTGGGAGAGCCCGCCCGAGTGGTGCGTGCTGATCGAGCTTGGCCTTGCCCGCGGGCTGGACCCGGCCGGGGCACTGGAGACCTTGTTCGAGGCCGGGCTTGAGGCCGGGCTGGTCAGCGACGGCATCGTTGCGCAATCCGAGCAGCAGCGGCAGGATTTCTGGGCAATCCGTGAGCGCATGCCCGAGGCGAACCGCCTTGTCGGGGCGATCTCGTCGCATGATATTTCGGTGCCGCTGAGCCTTGTGCCTGAATTCATCGACCGCGGCGGGCCGATGATTGCGACAATCGGCGACTTCCGCATCAATTGCTTTGGCCATCTGGGTGACGGCAACCTGCATTACAACGTCTTCCCGCTTCGGGGTGGCAGCAAGCATGACCATGCCCACCAGCGCGACGACATCAAGCGCGCCGTGCATGACCTCGTGCATGAGATGGGCGGCTCGGTCAGCGCCGAGCACGGCATTGGGCGGCTCAAGACCGGCGATCTGGAACGCTATGGCGATCCGGCCAAGCTGGCGGCGATGCGCGCGATCAAGGCGGCGCTTGATCCCAACGGCATCATGAACCCCGGCGCGGTGCTGCGCCGCTAATTGAGCGCTGCCATCTGGAAAACGCAGCCGTCGGACACCAGCATCGGCGGTGTCAGGCACAGCGCCCGTGCCACGCTGAAGGCGGCCAGCACCTTGGGCACGTAGTCGCGGGTTTCGGCATAGGGCGGCACGCCTTCGAATTTCGGGATCGAATTTTCGCCAGCGTTGTAGCCGGCGAGCACGAGGATCGGATCGCCGTCGAAGGTTTCCATCAGGAAGTCGAGAAACCGAACCCCGCCGCCGATGTTGTCCGCCGGATCAAAGGCGTCCTTGACGCCAAAGCGCTCGGCAGTGGCCGGCATCAGCTGCATCAGCCCCTGCGCCCCGGCCCCGCTTTTGGCATCGGCGCGCCCACCGGATTCCACCGCCATCACCGCCAGCGCAAGCGCTGGCGAGACCCGTGTGCCAACCGTGGCCCTGAGCAGCTCGATCCCGTGCTGCGCCGCCATCTGCTGCAACAGCTGAAGACGCGGCGCGGCAACCCCCTTGCCAACCGGTGGCTTTGACAACCCCAGCAGCGCCGGTTCGAGCCGCCCGGGCCCGCTGTCTGCCAGCGCGGGCGACACCACGTTCCAGAACCAGTCGTAATTGCCCGGCCCCGCCGCACGCCCCGAAGGCTCGCCAACTTTGGGCGGCGCCGCAACCACCGGCACCACGGCCTGCGGCTCGATCTGCACGGTGATGCGCTTCTTGGTGCCCTGCTTGGGCACCTTGACGCGTTTGGCGGAAAACTCCGGAAAGGGAGACGGCTGCTCTGCCCTCGCACCGCCCGGACAGGCGAGCGCCGCGCACAAAGCGAATGTCATCGCCAGAGCCGTTGCTCGATACATGGCTGATACTGCCTCTGGTAGTCTTGCCTTGCGGCGAGTTTCGCATGAGGCACACCACCGGCCAATACCATTGCGTCAATCTTCGGATGGCCGTGCCATTTTCGCCCGACTTCCCTTTGGAAAAACCATTATTTCACGCGTTCTTGAAAGTTTTACCAAATCTTATCAATGCCATGATCATTTATTAGCAAGAATCCGGCTGTTCACCAAAATCAAACCAATTGCGCCCGAATGCTGCCCGATTCCAACGGCTATATAGTCTCATACCGCAGCGAGACGGGGCAAAGAGAGAGGCCCGGAACGGATCGGAGCGGTGACCGTGAGCAACCAACCTCTGGAGAGAGACATGCTGAACTTCATCAAGACCTTCCGCGCCGACGAAGACGGCGCAGTGACCGTTGACTGGGTCGTGCTGACCGCAGCCGTGGTCGCCATGGCGATCGGCGCCTACACCACCATCCGCGACAACTCGGACAACATGATCAACGCAGCTGGCCTCGCCGTTGCGAACGAGCAGTCCGCCCTGTTCGACTAAGATCTTCTGACGGTTACCACCGGACCGGCACGCCGGTCTGGTGGGTACCTGCCAGTTGATCGCAGCAAGGCCACGGGTGAACTGATGTTTCGAAAGCTTGGGAGTTTTCTTCGAGGCGAAGCTGGCGCGATTACGGTCGATTGGGTTGTTCTGACCGCATCTGTCGTTGCCATGGCCGCGATCTCGTTCTTTGAAATCCGCGACAACGCCACGAATATGGAGCAAGCAGCCGGGAACCGGTTGGGCCAAGAGATTACCGTCCTTTATCCCGAAGACTGATCGGCATCTCGAGAATCTGCAAAAAGCCGCTTCTGAAACGAAGCGGCTTTTTGCGTTCTGCCCTTTTGCCTGCTGCGGAAACAAAGCCCTGAAACCGGTCCGTAATCGGCCACAAACCACCACAATCGCGGCCTAGACCTGATCCCCAAGCCCGCCGGACCCCGCCCGGCGCCATGCAGACCCAAGAGGAAACACGACATGCGACTGGTATTCGGACTCGTGCTGCTTGCAGGACTGGCGCTGGCCGGTTTCGCAGTGCACTTGGCGCAGCAGCAATTCGGCGCGTATCAAAACGCGCTTCAGCAGGAACGAAAAAAGGCCGTCGTTGCGGTTCCCGTGCACGAAATCTACGTTGCCAGCCGCGCGCTCGCACGGGGCGAGGTGATCAAACCCGAGGATGTGCGTCTCGCGCCCTGGCCGGTCGAAATTCTTCCCGAAGGCATCTTCGATGCGGCCACGCCGCTGTTCAAAGAGGGGGAAGCCCCCCGTGTCGTGGTCAATGCCATGGAAAAATTCGATGCGATCACCGCCCAGCGTGTCAGCGAGCCGGGCGGCGATGCTGGCCTGACCTCGCGGTTGCGCCCCGGCGAGCGGGCCTTTGCGATTCGCGTTGACGTTGCGTCGGGCGTTTCGGGTTTTTTGCGCCCGGGCGATCGGGTTGATGTCTACTGGACGGGCCGCCTGCCCGGCGGCGATCCGAACCTGCCGCGCGGCGATGTCACCAAGTTGATCGAAACCGGCATCCGGCTGATCGCCATTGACCAGACCTCCGACTCCTCCGCCGCTGATCCCAGCATCGCCCGCACCGTCACCGTGGCGATCAGCCCGACGCAGGTTGCGGGGCTTGCGCAAGCCCAGACCACCGGCAAGCTGTCGCTGTCGCTGATGGGGGTGAACGACGAAACCGTCGCGGGCGCTATCGAGATGGACCAGCGCCAGTTGCTCGGCATCAGCGAGCAGACTCAGGTCATCGAAAAGGCCGCAGAACAGGTCTGCAGCACGCGTGTGCGCCGCGGGGCCGAGGTTGTACAGATCGCGATCCCCTGCACGAACTGAATGGAATCAGGGCCTTGAACACCGGGGCGCTGCCCTGCGCCCCGGTTGCTGTTGCGGGATACCCACATAAGGGAAACCGCCAAACCCATTGTTTATTGCATAAAAAACCGAACTGACGCACAGTCCTGTGACAGCAGGCGCTCACAGACCTGTACCAGAGGCGTGATCGAGAGGCAGGTCACATGACAATCGAGAAGACCCTGAAGGCGGCCCTGATCGGGCTGACCCTGAGCGTGAGTCCCATTGCGCTGAGTGCCAAGGCCGACAACCTTCGCGTTGTGCAAAGCGGAACAGAGCGCACGCTCAACGTGCCGATGAACCGCGCCGTGGTGGTGGAAAGCGACACCCCGTTCGCGGAATTGTCGATCGCCAACCCGGCCATTGCGGATATCTCGTCGCTGTCCGAACGCACGATCTATGTGCTGGGCAAGACGCCGGGCACGACGACGCTGACCATCCTCGACCAGAACGGCCAGTTGATCACCAACGTCGATGTGCGGGTGGCCGCCGACGTTTCCGAATTCAAGGAACGCCTGCGCCAGATCCTTCCCAACGAAAAGATCGAAGTGCGCACAGCCAATGACGGCATCGTGCTGTCGGGCACCGTGTCCAGCGCGCAAAAGCTTCAGCGCGCGCTTGACCTTGCCGACCGTTACGCCCCCGAGCGGGTGTCGAACCTGATGAGCGTGGGGGGCGTGCAGCAGGTGATGCTCAAGGTCCGTTTCGCGGAGATGCAACGCTCCGTCGCCAAGAGCCTCGGCTCGTCGCTGGCGCTGTCGGGCACGATCTTTGGCGACACCGACCTGTCGACCGAGACCGGAACATGGCTGAGCGGGTCCAACGCGCTTGGCTCTCCGGTCGAGATCACCTCGGGCGCGCAGGGCGCCACCCTGCTGGGCTTTGACGCGGGCAGCGTTGCCGTGGGCATCCTGCTGGAGGCGCTGGAAAACAAGGGCGTCTCGCGCACCTTGGCCGAACCGAACCTTACCGCCCTGTCCGGGCAGGAAGCGCGGTTCCTCGCGGGCGGCGAATACCCGGTCCCGGTGTCGCAGGGCGATGGCGCGGTGTCGATCGAATACAAACCTTTCGGCGTCGAGCTCAACTTCATCCCGCGGGTCGTCGACGGCGACCTGATCAACCTCGAGATGACCGGTGCGGTGTCCTCGATCGACAGCGCCAACGGTGTCACCGCCGACTCGATCACCGTCGATGCGTTCCAGCGCCGCGAAATCTCGACCACGGTGGAAATGCGCGACGGTGAGAGCTTTGCCATCGCCGGTCTGCTTCAGGATGATTTCACCGATCTGAGCGGTCAGGTGCCATGGCTGGGCGATATCCCGGTGCTGGGCGCGCTGTTCCGCAGCGCCGAATACCAGCGCCAGCAATCCGAGCTTGTGATCATCGTGACCCCGCATCTTGTCAGCCCGACACGGGGCGAGGTTCTGGCCTTGCCGACCGATCGCGTGCGCCCCCCCACCGAATCCGAACTGTTCCTGTTCGGCAAGACCTCGGGCAGCAGCAAACGGCCGACCAGCGGCGGGGCAGCCGAGGTTGCAAAGCAGGATTTCACGGGCTCTTATGGCTATGTGATGGACTGACGTGACACGCAGCACACAGACGATGCGAGGGCTTGGGACAATGATCAGGAACAGCGTGGCCATTGCCGCCCTCGGGCTCGCCGCAGCTTGCGGCGCGCCGCAGGATGGCGCCCTGTACAGCCAGTTCTGGTCCGAGGCCGGCGCCATCGCCGATTCCGGCGATTTTGGCAACGCCACCATGAACAACACCATGGCGATGCGGAACCCGCAATCCTATGCGCTCGATCTGGGCCGCCGCTTTGCACAGGACGTCCCGAGCACGGTGAACTTTGCCTTCAACAGCGCGGTTCTGGATGCCGGGGCGATGGACACCCTGCGCGAACAGGCGCGGTGGATTCGCCAGTTCCCCGAAGTGCGCTTCCGCGTCTACGGGCACACCGACCTTGTCGGCTCGAATGCCTATAACAAGAGGCTTGGCATGGCCCGCGCCCGCGCCGTGGTTGGCTACCTCGCCAGCCAGGGCATCTCGACCGCGCGGCTAGAGGCGGTGGTGTCCTTTGGCGAGACCCAGCCGCTGATCGTCACACCCGGGCAGGAACGCCGCAACCGGCGGACCGTGACCGAGGTGTCGGGATTTGTTCAAGACAATCCGATGGTTCTAGATGGGCGCTACGCCGAAGTGGTGTACCGCGAATACATCCGCAGCGCAGAGCCCACGACCGCGCTTGGCGGCCTGTCCGGCGACAGCGAATAAGACCTGATACCCGCCTTCGGGCCGGGTATCGTCCGGCGATACCGCACAATTTCGGCTTTTCGGCCAAAATGTTGCCCACATTGTAGGCGACTCTGCCCCTGAACGGAGATCCATGCCGCAACACCTTGGCATGGGGGAACCAGACCACGGGCAGATCCGGGCGTGTCGCGCCCTCTTTCCTGTCCGTGCGTTTCGGGAACCCTTCCCAAGCAGCGATAGGATAGAAGGCCATGAGCAAGTCCGCAGCGCATAACGATCCAGCACCGATCATAGCCTGCACCATCAGCCGGAACGTCCAGAACTTCGACCTGCTGATCGAAGACATGGAGATGCTGCTTGGCGAAGGCTGGGGCGATCTGGGCTTTGGCGAGGCGCTTGCCTTTCTGAACCAGCCCGATGCCGAAGCGCTTGAATTCGTTGCCATGGCCATCGACGAGGAAGACGAGGATCAGCTTGGCCTGCTGTCCGAGCTGATCGGCGCCGCCAAGGGGCGCGGCGTCAAGGTGATCCTGATCGCCGAAGACGTCACCCCCGCCGCGCTGCACCAGCTGCTGCGCGGGGGCGCCGATGAATTTGTCCCCTACCCGTTGCCCGAAGGCGAGCTGCGCGCCGCCGTCGAGCGGCTCGAGCGGGTGCGCGCGCCCGAAGCGCCACAACCGGGGCAGCGCGCCGGTGACAAGGTCAAGCTCAAGGGCGGCGGCGATGGCGTTCTGATTGCCACTCAGGGCATGTGCGGCGGCTGCGGCGCGACCACTTTTGCGGTCAACCTCGCGTGGGAATTGGCGAATGTGACCAAGGACAAGCCACCACGGGTCTGCCTGCTGGATTTCGGCCTGCAGTTCGGATCGATCGCCACCTACCTCGACCTGCCCCGCCGCGAGGCGGTGATGGAACTGCTGTCCGACATCGAATCGATGGACGGGGACAGTTTCGGTCAGGCGCTGGTGACCCATGGCGAAAAGCTGCAGGTGCTGACCTCGCCGTCGGATGTCATCCCGCTCGACCTGATCGGCCCCGAAGAGGTGTCCAAGATCCTTGGCGTGGCCCGCGAACATTTCGATTTCGTCATCGTCGACATGCCCTCGGCCCTGACCGGCTGGACCGACACCGTGCTGACGCAATCGCAGATCTATTTCGCGCTGATCGAGCTGGACATGCGCTCGGCTCAGAACACGCTGCGGCTCAAGCGGGCGCTTCAGGCCGAGGATCTGCCGTTTGACAAGATCCGCTTTGCCGTCAATCGCGCCCCCAAGTTTACCGATCTGCAAGGCAAGAGCCGTATCAAGCGCATGTCCGAAAGCCTTGGCATCGACCTGCGGCTTCAGCTGTCGGACGGGGGTCGTCAGGTTGCCACCTCCTGCGATCATGGCGAGCCGCTGGCGACCCATGCCCCCAAGAACCCGTTGCGTAAAGACATCGCCAAGCTTGCGGCGGAACTTTACGCCATCGGCCTGTCCGCCGCACAAGCCGCCTGATCAGGAGCCAGCGCCATGTTCTCCCGCTACAAGAAGCCGACCGGCAAGGAAGCTCCCGCCGCGGCGGCGCCGTCTTCCGCCGCCAGCGCCGCGCCCAGCAAGCCGTCGATGCGAAAACCTCAGATCGCCGCAATCGTCGACGCCGCTCCGCAGGATCGCGAGAAGAAACGCAAGGAGCGGCTGGGCGACATCAAGCTGGAACTGCACAGGGCGCTGCTCGACAACCTGAACCTTGCGGCGATCGACGCCGCCTCGGAAAAGGATCTGCGCGAAGAGATCAGCGCCATCGTGTCGGAAAACCTGTCGGAAAAGGGCATCGTGCTCAACCGCGAGGACCGGCAGACCGTCAATCAGGAGCTGTATGACGAGGTCAAGGGTCTTGGCCCTCTCGAAACCCTGCTCAAAGACGACACGGTGTCGGATATTCTGGTCAACGGCCCGCACCAGATCTTTGTGGAACGCAGTGGCAAGCTTCAGATGTCCGACGTGGTGTTCAAGGATGAACGCCACCTGATGCGCATCATCGACAAGATCGTGTCCGCCGTGGGCCGCCGGGTCGATGAATCCAACCCCTATGTCGACGCCCGCCTTGCGGACGGCTCGCGCTTCAACGCCATGGTGCCGCCCATCGCCGTCGATGGCAGCCTTGTATCCATTCGTAAATTCAAGAAGGACAAGCTGTCGATCGACGATCTGATCAGCTTTGGCGCCTTTACCGAGGAAATGGCGGTCTATCTTCAGGCCGCCGTGTCGACCCGCCTGAACGTCATCGTCTCGGGCGGCACGGGCTCGGGCAAGACCACCACGCTCAACGCGCTGTCGTCGTTCATCGACGATGCCGAACGCATCCTGACCATCGAGGATACGGCGGAACTTCAGCTGCAACAGTCCCATGTGGGCCGCATGGAAAGCCGCCCCCCCAATGTCGAGGGCAAGGGCGCCGTCACCCCGCGCGACTGTCTCAAGAACGCGCTGCGGATGCGCCCTGACCGCATCATCGTCGGCGAAACGCGCGGCGAGGAAGTCATCGACATGTTGCAGGCGATGAACACCGGCCATGACGGGTCGATGACCACGATCCACGCCAACAACGCCCGCGACGGCATTTCACGCCTTGAAAACATGATCGCCATGGCAGGCATCGAAATGCCGCTCAAGGCGATGCGCAGCCAGATTTCCTCGGCCGTGAACCTGATCGTGCAGGCCAGCCGTTTGCAGGACGGCTCGCGCCGGATGACCTCGATCACCGAGATCACCGGCATGGAAGGCGACGTGATTTCCATGCAGGAGCTGTTTCGCTTTCAGCGCGTCGGCCTGACCCCCGACAACAAGATCATCGGGCATTACACCGCCACCGGCGTGCGCAGCCACTATTCCGAACGTTTCAAGATGTGGGGCTTCGATATCCCTCCGTCGATCTACGAACCCTTCCGCCCGGAGTAACGCCCCATGTTTTCCGCAGAACTGATCATCTACGGCCTGATCTTCCTTGGCGTGTTCGTCCTGGTCGAGGGCGTCTATCTTGTCACCTTCGGCAAGTCGATCCGGCTCAACAGCCGGGTGAACCGCCGTCTCGAAATGATCGAGAAGACATCGAACCGCGAAGAGGTGCTTGCCAAGCTGCGCAAGGAGATGGACCAGCACCTGAAAAGCCGCGGCATTCCGCTGTATTCGCTGCTGGCCGATCGGGCGCAGAAGGCGGCCATCGCCTTTACCCCCAACCAGTTGATCGCGATGATGGCCGGGGTCAGCGTCTTTGCCTTTCTCGGACTGACCGTCGGCACCGAGGCCAGCCTTCCGGTGCGCATCGTGCTCGGGCTCGTCATGGGCATCGGCGGCGTGTTCATGTGGGTCAGCGGCAAGGCCAAGAAGCGCCTCGCCCTGATCGAGGAACAGCTGCCCGACGCGGTGGAGCTGATGGTGCGCAGCTTGCGCGTCGGCCATCCGTTCAGCTCGGCGATCGCAGTGGTGTCGCGCGAAATCAAGGACCCGCTGGCGACCGAATTCGGCGTGATCTCGGATGAATCGACCTATGGGCGCGACATTGGCGAAAGCCTCAAGCATATGGCCGAACGGCTTGATATGCAGGATCTGCGCTTTCTGGCAGTTGCAGTGTCGATCCAGCAGCAATCGGGCGGAAACCTTGCGGAAATCCTCGACGGGCTTGCCAAGGTGATCCGCGCCCGCTTTCGCCTGTTCCGCCGCGTCAAGGCGATCACCGCCGAGGCGCAATGGTCCGGCAAGTTCCTGTCGGGCTTTCCGGTCGCCGTGCTGCTGGTGATTCAGGTCACCGACCCGCATTACTACGACGAAGTGCTCGACCACGAATGGTTCATCCCGGCCTGCTTCATCGTTGCGGTGTTTCTGGCCCTGAACCTGATGGTCATGCGCTTCCTCGTGAACATCAAGGTCTGAGAGGTCCATCCCGATGTTTGACAATCTCAACGCCATGCTGACCGACATGCTTGGCCCGGCCGGGCCGCTGATGGCGGTGGCGGGGCTGGCCCTGCTGCTGATCCTTGCCGCGATCCCGCTGATGCTGGGCAGCAAGCCCGATCCGATGGACAAGCTGGCCAAATCCGGCCGCGCCCGCATCGACGCCGAGACCAAGGCGATCCTGCGCGACACCCGCCGCAACGCCAAGCTGAACAAATACGCCCAGTATCTGGAACCCAAAAGCGCCGAAGAGCTGGGGCAGGCCCGGCTCAAGCTGCTTCAGGCGGGCTATCGCACCCGTGACGCGGTGCGGCTGTTCTACCTTGCGCAGATGGTGCTGGGCATTGGCCTGCTGGCGGCGGGCACGGTGTATTATTTCATGGTCATCGACGGACCGACGGCGACGATGCAGCAAAAGCTGATGTATATCCTGTTGCCCGGCGCCGCTGGCTACATGGCGCCAAAATACTGGGTGCAAAAGCGCGTCGAAGAGCGCCGCAAGCAGATCGAGGAAGGCTTTCCCGACGCGCTGGACATGATGCTGGTCTGCGTCGAGGCTGGTCAGGCGCTGGATCAGGCCATCGTGCGGGTGGCGGCCGAATTGCACGCCTCCTACCCCGCGCTTGCCGATGAATTCGAGATCATCAGCCACGAAATGAAGGCCGGCAAGGACAAGGCGGCGGTGCTCAACGACATGGGCGAGCGCTGCGGCGTGCAGGACGTTGCCTCTTTTGTCACCGTTCTCAATCAGGCGGCGAGCTTTGGCACCTCGATCGCCGATGCGCTGCGGGTCTACGCCTCGGAAATGCGTGACAAAAGGGTCATGCGCGCCGAAGAAAAGGCCAACAAACTGCCGACAAAGATGACCCTCACCACTATGATGTTCACGGTGCCGCCGTTGTTGATCATCCTTGTTGGTCCGTCCATCGTCGGCATCACGCAACTTGGCGCCATCTCCCCGTAACCGGGCCCCGAACACAGGACCATCATGCGCATCGGCCTTGCCGCCTGCCTGACCACGCTCTTTCTGGCCGCCTGTGGAGACACCGGCGGCCATGCCATCGAGGACGGGCAGGTCTATGCCCCGTCGCTTGACCCCAAGGGCCAGTCGGTCGACGGGCTGCTGGTCGGCCACCGCCTGATGGCTGCGGGCGAACACGAGCTGGCGCTCGAGGCCTATCTGCGCGCCGCCGGACAAGACGGGCTTGACGGCGAGGTGCTGACCTCGCTCGGCTCGGCCAACCTCGCGCTCGGGCGGCTTGGTCAGGCGGAACATTTGCTGCGCCAAGCGATCAAACTCGCACCGGACTGGCCCGAGGCATGGAACAACCTCGGCGTGGTGCTGATGGAAGCGGGCAAGGTCTCCGAAGCGTCCGAAGTGTTCCGTCGCGCCTATGCGTTGGACAATGGCCAAAGCGACGCAATCCGCGACAATCTGCGCTTGGCGCTCGCAAAACTGGAAAATCCGGGCTATTCTGCTGCCGAGCAAGAGGATTTTCAGCTGATCCGCGAGGGGACGAGCACCTACCTCATCCAGCGGCACGACTGACCCGACAATAAGATGGCCGGCGATGATCGGTCGCGTGACGAGGCAAGAGCAGTAAAGGACGCACCGAATGCGCCATTCCATTCTCGTGGCCCTCTGCATTGCGGGGGCCTTCGGTCTTTCGGCCTGTGACAGGAAAATCGACGCCGACGCGGTGAACCGCGAGTTCACCGACGTCAATGTCATCGACGGCACCGGGCTGAACGATGTGATGCTCAGGGCTTCCGATCCCACGGCGGCGGTGACCTATTTCGCCCGCGCAGGAGAGCTCGAGCCGGGCCGCATCGATCTGATGCGCGGCCTTGCCACATCGCTGGTGCGCGCAAAACGCTCCCGCGAGGCGGCGATCGCCTGGGCCGAGGTGGTGGCACATGCGGAGTCCAGCGACGAAGACAAGGTGCAACTGGCCGACGCGCTGATCCGCGACAACCAGTGGGACAAGGCGGAACAGGTGCTGAGTGCCATTCCGCCGACCCATGAATCCTACATGCGCTACCGGCTCGAAGCGATGGTGGCCGACAGCAACAAGCAATGGGACAAGGCCGACAGCTTTTACGAGATCGCCGCCGGGCTGACCACCCAGCCAGCATCGGTGCTGAACAACTGGGGCTATTCCAAGCTCTCGCGCGGCGATGCGGCCGGGGCGGAAAAGCTGTTCTACGAAACCCTGCGCCACGATAGCACCCTGTTCACCGCCAAGAACAACCTTGTGCTGGCGCGCGGCGCGCAGGGCAATTACAGCCTGCCGGTGCTGGACATGACTCAGATCGAGCGCGCCGATCTGACCTACACGCTGGCGCTTTCGGCGATCAAGCGTGGCGACGTGAAGATTGGCAAGGGCCTGCTGGAAGACGCCATCGAGACCCATCCGCAGCATTTCGAGGCAGCATCCACCGCGCTGGCTGCTCTCGAGAATGGCAGCGCAAGCTGATCCGATGCTGTCGATATCCGCCATGGCCGCAAGCTGGTTCCTGCCCCTCGTGCTGCCGATCTGCCTGTATGTCTGCTACACCGACATGCGCGAGCTGCGCATCACCAACGCGGCGAACATCGCCCTGCTAATGGTCTTTGTCGTGGTCGGGTTGATGGTGCTGCCGCTTGATGCCTACCTGTGGCGCTACACCCATCTTGCGGTGGCGCTGGTGGTTGGCATGGCGTTGAACGCTGGCGGCGTGATGGGCGCGGGCGATGCCAAGTTCATCGCTGCGGCCGCGCCGTTCGTGCACCTCGCGGACCTGCGGTTCCTGATGGCGCTGCTGGCGGCAAGCCTGATCGGCGCCTTCGTCACCCACAGGCTGATCAAATTCTCGCCCCTGCGCCGCCTTGCGCCAGATTGGAAGAGCTGGACCAGCGGCAAGCGCTTTCCCATGGGCATGGCGCTTAGCGCGGCGCTGACCGCCTATCTGATCTTTGGCTATCGCTACGGCAGCTGACGGCGCTGAAAGGTCTACGCCGCCTCGCCGCGAGGGCGCAGGCAGGTGGTGGGCGTCTGGCCCGGCACGCCTTCGGTGCTGGCGCCGCAGTGCACACAGGTCCATGTCGTGCCGCCATTCTGGCGATACTCGCGCCAGCGGCACAGCCTGCGATCCTTGTTCTTCCTGTTCCAGAACAACAGGATGATGAAAGCAATGACGAAGCCGGCAGCGAAGATCACGGCCGGCCTCGGGAAGGTATGGAACGTATCATGAGCATGGACCTGTGGCGCACTGCACAAAGGTCAAGACAGGCTCAGGCAGCGTGGTAATAGGCAAAGCCGTCCAGATCGTCGTTGAGGTCATCCACAACGTTTGCGCTGTTGTCCTGCACGAGGACGGGTTCGGGCTGGTAATAGCCATATGCCTGCTCGAGGGCGGCGAGGGCCTGCTTCGGGTCGATTTTGCTCTGCTCGGTCATCGGGTGGGCCTTTCGGTATCTTATCGGTCCGTCACTTCCCCCCTGCCCTTGCAGATAGCCCTTGCTGCAGCGCAGCACACCCCCCAGCACATGCAAGGACGGTCTGCGCTCATTGCAACTGTCGCAGGGTAAGCTTTTGCCCCTTTTTGCCAATGCAAAGCGCCGCCCCCTTGCGGAAGCGGCGCTCGTTTGGCGATCTGCAACAGGATCAGACGTGCCGGTTCAGCAGCATCTTCTTGATCTCGGCAATGGATTTCGCCGGGTTCAGGCCTTTCGGGCAGGTCTTGGTGCAGTTCATGATGGTATGGCAGCGATACAGCTTGAAGGGGTCTTCAAGCGCATCCAGACGCTCGGGCGTGGCTTCATCGCGGCTGTCGATGATCCAGCGATAGGCGTGCAGCAGCGCGGCCGGGCCAAGGTAGCGGTCAGAGTTCCACCAGTAGCTCGGGCAGGCGGTCGAGCAGGAGGCGCACATCACGCATTCATACAGACCGTCCAGCTTCTTGCGGTCTTCGATCGACTGCTTCCATTCCTTTTCGGGACGGTTGGTCTTGGTTTCCAGCCACGGCATGATCGACGCGTGCTGCGCGTAGAACAGGTTGAGGTCGGGGATAAGATCCTTGACCACCGGCATGTGCGGCAGCGGGTAGATCTTGACGTCGCCCTTGACCTCGTCGAGCCCGTAGATACAGGCCAGCGTGTTGATGCCGCCGATGTTCATCGCGCAGGACCCGCAAATGCCCTCGCGGCAGGACCGGCGGAAGGTCAGGGTCGGATCGACCTCGTTCTTGATCTTGATCAGCGCGTCCAGAACCATCGGGCCGCATTTGTCCATATCAAGGTGATAGGTGTCGATCCGGGGGTTCTCGCCATCCTCGGGGTTCCAGCGATAGATCTTGAACGCCCGGACATTGGTCGCGCCGGTCGGCTTGGGCCAGGTCTTGCCGGTGCGGATCTTCGAGTTCTTTGGCAGGGTAAATTGAACCATGGGTCTCTCCTATCGGATGAGCGCCGGCAGCCCCTCGGCGGCCAGGCAGGTCAGTGTCTCGGGCTTCGAGACGATCACGGTGACGATCTCGACGCTCGATTGCGTGGGACCGGTGACAGATTCAGAGGCCAGCGCGTAGATCTGCTGCGCGTTGGCATTGTCGATGACGCAGTTCAGCGCCGGTTCGACCGGCACGCTGGGATAGCGTTGCAGCACCACCTTGTTCACCGTCGAACGCGCGGCGTTGCGGGCGATCTGATCTTGGGTCGCGGCGTCGCAGGACGCCAGAACCGGCAGCAGGGCGAGAAAGACAAGCTTGCGCAAACCGTGGGCTCCTATCCGAACAGCCAATAGATCGGACCCCCGCGCAGGCAAAAGCGGATGTCCTCGTCATAAAGGATATCGAGCACGATATCGTCGTTAAGCTCGGGCTGCCCCAGAGCAGAATTGCGGGCCAGCGCCTGAATCTGCCCCGGCTGGGCGTGTTCGAACAGGCAGGCCAGCGCCTTGTCGCTGGGCACGCCGGGCGCCATCCGGGTCAGGATCGGACCGGCGGCGTTGGCGGCCACCTGTTCGGTGAACCCCAGCGGCTTGGGCGTCAGCACCTGAAGCTGCCCCGCCTTTCGCGGCACCATGTCGGCGCAGCCCATGACGGGCAGCGCCAGAAGCAAGGCGATCAGCGCTCGCAAAGCATGTCCTCCTTCGCGGGCACGCATGGCACGCCGCGCGACACAGGTGCAGACCTGTGCGCGCTGCGTGCCGCAAGCGCCGACCATGAAAGGAGGCAGGCTTGACGCATCAGAACGTCCGGGCCTTCGGTGCGATCTTGGCAAGGCTGATGCCGCCGACCTCTTCGGTGGTCAGCGGATCGACGATCACCGGGCGATGGGTCAGCGTGACCTCGGTGCCGTTGACGCGGCTGATGGTGTGCACGCGCCAGTTTTCGTCGTCGCGGGTCGGATAATCCTCGTGGGCATGGGCCCCGCGGCTTTCCTTGCGCGCCTCGGCGCCGACGATGGTGGCAAGCGCGTTGGGCATCAGGTTGGTCAGCTCAAGCGTTTCCATCAGGTCCGAGTTCCAGATCAGCGTGTGATCGGTGACCTTGATATCCGACATCTTGCCCGCCACTGCGGTCATCTTTTCGACGCCCTCGATCAGGGTCTTGTCGGTGCGGAACACGGCGGCGTCGGACTGCATGGTGCGCTGCATCTCAAGGCGCAGCTCTGCAGTCGGCGTGTCGCCATCGGCATAGCGCAGCCCGTCGAACCGGTCGAACGCCTTGTCGACGGACGGCTGGTTCAGCGTATGCGGCGATGCTTCGCGATCGACAACCTCACCGGCGCGGATCGCGGCGGCGCGGCCAAAGACCACAAGGTCGATCAGCGAGTTCGAGCCAAGGCGGTTGGCCCCGTGCACCGACGCGCAGCCTGCCTCGCCCACGGCCATCAGGCCCGGCACGATGGCATTGGGGTTGTCGGCGGTCGGGTTCAGCACTTCGCCCCAGTAGTTGGTGGGAATGCCGCCCATGTTGTAATGCACCGTCGGCAGAACCGGGATCGGTTCCTTGGTCACATCGACACCGGCAAAGATCCTTGCCGATTCCGAAATGCCCGGCAGCCGTTCGGCCAGCGCCTCGGGCGGCAGGTGCGACAGGTTCAGGTGGATGTGATCGCCATGCTCGCCCACACCGCGCCCTTCGCGGATTTCCATGGTCATCGAGCGGCTGACATAGTCGCGCGGGGCCAGATCCTTGTAGGTCGGGGCGTAGCGTTCCATGAACCGCTCGCCTTCGGAGTTGGTGAGGTAACCACCCTCGCCCCGTGCGCCTTCGGTGATCAGGCAGCCCGAACCGTAGATGCCGGTGGGGTGGAACTGCACGAATTCCATGTCCTGCAGCGCCAGACCGGCGCGCGCCACCATGCCGCCACCGTCGCCGGTGCAGGTGTGGGCCGAGGTCGCCGAGAAATAGGCCCGGCCATAGCCGCCGGTCGCCAGCACCACGGTCTTGGCGCGGAAGATGTGGAAGGTGCCGTCTTCGAGCTTCCAGCAGACGACGCCCTGACAGACGCCATCATCGCTCATCACCAGATCGATGGCGAAATATTCGATGTAGAATTCGGCGTTGTGCTTGAGCGACTGGCCATACAGCGTGTGCAGGATGGCGTGGCCGGTGCGGTCCGCGGCGGCACAGGTGCGCTGCACGGGCGGGCCTTCGCCGAATTCGGTGGTGTGGCCGCCAAACGGGCGCTGGTAGATCTTGCCCTCGTCGGTGCGGCTGAACGGAACGCCGTAATGTTCCAGCTCGTACACGGCGGCAGGCGCCGAGCGCGCGAGGTATTCCATCGCGTCGGTGTCGCCCAGCCAATCCGAGCCCTTGACGGTGTCGTACATGTGCCACTGCCAGTTGTCGGGGCCCATGTTGGACAGCGACGCGGCGATGCCGCCCTGCGCCGCCACGGTGTGCGAGCGGGTCGGGAAGACCTTGGTCACGCAAGCGGTGCGCAGGCCCTGCTCGGCCATGCCGAGGGTGGCGCGCAGACCGGCACCGCCGGCCCCCACGACCACGACGTCAAACGTATGCGTCTCGTATTCGTATGCTGCCATTTTTCCGGTCTTTCTGTCTCAGAGCGCGATCTTGACGAGCGCGAACAGCCCGCAGGCGATCATCACGTAGGAAAAGCCCGTATAGGCCATGATCAGCAGCTTGCGGGTGGTGCCTTGGGTGTAATCCTCGATCATCACGCGGCCACCCTTGTTGAAGTGCAGCATGCCGACAATCAGCACCAGCGCGGTCAGGATCGCCGGGAACGGGCGCGACATGGTCGCCAGCGACGCCTCGTAGCCAGAGCCCAGCGCGTTGCCGAAGATGTAGATCCAGGTCGGGATCATGCAGGCCAGCGCAACCGAGCTGACGATCATGAACCAGTGATGTTCGGCGCCCGAATGGGCAGAGCCCTTGCCTACGGCGCGCTTGCGGTCGGTCTGGTAGTGCATGTGTCTATGCCTCCCTCAGAGCCAGATGACGATGACGGTCAGAACGGTCAGCACGACAGAGCCGTAGACGCAGATCCAACCCAGCTTTTCGGCAGTCTCGATTTCCAGCCCCTTGCCGGCGTCAAAGATCAGGTGACGCAGCCCACCAAGGTAGTGATACCAGACGGCCCAGAGCATGAAGAACCAGAACAGATCGAAGATGAAGCTGGTCAGCCACCATTCGACGGTTTCAAAGGCCTCCGGCCCCGAGGCAAGCGCCAGCAGCCAGACGATCAGAAAGAAGACCGCCGCCATCATCGCGTTGCCGGTGATGCGGATCATCACCGACGTCACAGCGGTGAGCTGTAGCCGGTAATACTGCACAAACATGAAGGGGGAGAGCGGGCGCTCGATTCTTTTCGCTTCGGCCATGGCTAGTCCTTTCGGTTCCCTTGGACGGGTTCTAGCGGGTTTCCTTTGCCCGTGTCACTGTCTCGCAGTTGCAGCAGGCATGTTTTTTGGTCGCAGTTCGGAAAAAATAATGAAGTTTGTGATCACGCCGTAAAAACTGTGATCACAAACCTCTCCTGTTAGCGCCCGCATTGTAATATCAGAGTTTTTGTCAGGTATTCTGAACGGCGGCGCGCCCGAGTCGATGGCTCAGAGCGGGAAGCCCAGCTTGCGCAATGCGCGCGCACCGCTGCTTTGGCGCGTTGGATCGGCAGATTGCAGATCATGGTGGATCTGGCGCATCAGAGCGCTGAATTCGCGGCGATGGACCAGCGCGCTGATGATATCGGGAACATCCGCAGCGGGCATTTCAAGCACATCGCGCGCGTCTTGCGGCAGGGCGGTGACAGACATGGCGCTTTCTCCTGAGTGGTTGCGACTCTCCCCATCGCCGCCAAGCCTAACCGAGCCAGGGCGCAGGTGACAACGAAGCCGCCCCTCCGGGCCTGCGACCTATCGCGGCATCAGCGCCCAGTAATCGAGATCGAGCAACACATCGGGCAGGTACTTGCCATCCTCGCCCCGCAGCGCAAAGGGCGCGCCGCCCTTGGTCGCCACCAGCCGCAGGCGGATCGCGCCCACGCCGGGGGCCGGGGTTTCCGCCTTGTCCAGCACCTCGCTCCAGGCCTTGATGGTATCGCCCGAGAAACAGGGGTTGGCATGCGCGCCCCCGTTCAGGCCGACGATCATCTGCGCATTGGCCAGACCGTTGAACGACAGCGCCCGCGCCATCGACATGACATGACCGCCATAGATCAGGCGCTGGCCATCCGGGCGGAAGGTGGCGTCGAAATGCACCTTGGCGGTGTTCTGCCACAGGCGCGTGGCCAGCATGTGCTCGGCTTCCTCGATGGTGACACCGTCGACATGGTCGATGGTCTCGCCGATCTCGTAGTCACCCCAGCGATGCGGCTCGCCCGCCAGCGTGAAGTCGTAAGTGCTGAAATCCAGCCCCTCGGGCAGGGTCAAATCGTCGACCGTGAGCGCTTTCATAAGGTCCGGCACCACCGCGGCAGGTGCAGGCGCATCGACATCGCCTTTGCGCACCATCACCCAGCGGCAATATTCCAGAACGGTCTCGCCGCGCTGGTTGCTGCCGCGGGTGCGCACATAGACCACCCCGGTCTTGCCGTTGGAATTCTGCTTCAGCCCGATCACCTCGGACGACGCGCGCAGCGTATCCCCGGAATAGACCGGCGCCAGCCAGCGGCCCTCGGCATAGCCAAGGTTCGCCACGGCGTTCAGCGACACGTCGGGCACGGTCTTGCCAAACACCACGTGAAACGCCGCAAGATCATCCAGCGGCGCGCCCGGCAGCCCGCAACTGCGCGCGAATTCATCCGAGGAATACAGCGCGTGGCGGGCCGGATACAGCGCATGGTACAACGCCCGCTCGCCCTGCCCCACGGTGCGCGGCACGGCGTGCTCGATGACCTGCCCAACGGCGTAATCCTCGAAGAAACGCCCCGGGTTGGTCTTGGCGTGGGTGGCCTTGCCCATCACTGCGCTCCGAGCTTGAGGTCGGGGGTGTAAGTGCCAGCGACCTCCTTGGTCACCGCCTGCCCGCAGCGCATCACGCCATTGGCCGCATCGAAGGCATAGGTCGGATCGCCATGCAGCTCCCACCCGGCGTTCAGCGCGGCGGTGACCTTGTGGCAAAAGGCCGAGGTGTCGTCCTCGGACAAAAAGCGATAGAGTTTCATGTGTCTTATCCGAATGTTGGGTAGCCAAGAGATGTGTGGATCAGGCCGATGACCAGCAACAGCACGACGCTGATCGCGGCAAACATCGCATCCTTGGCGATGCTGCCCTTGGCGGGCGGAGTCCAGCCGGGCTCGGCACGGTTAATGACGATGATTTCGGTGATGGCCCACAGTCCCAGCCCGCCGAACAGCACGAAGGACGGCACGTCGCCGTTCACCAGAAGATGCGCGACGGTCCACAGCAGGAAGCCGGTCAGCATCGGATGGCGCATCCGGTAGAGCAGCGCGCCCTTCTTGGGGCCGGGCGAGGTCAGGTACAGCGCCACGAGCATCATCAGGTTGTTGATGCCCACGGTGGCCGGGTGGCGCCCCCAGAACACCGCGCCGTTGGCAGCCTTGTAGCCAAAGATCATCAGCAGGATCGAAACGGCAAGCGCCAGCGCCACGACGCCCTTGCCCTTGGCGCCCATGGCGGCGCGCTGCGCCGGGGCAACGCGCTTGAACAGATGCGCGCCCCACCAGAGCGCCACGCCGAGGATAAGCAGGATCATGAAAGGTCTCCCTGTATGGTCCGGGCCACCCTGCGGGCAATCGCGCGGGGCGGCAACCGATTAGCGCGCCATTTCGGCGATGGCATCGGCCTTGGCGAGGATGCTTCTGGCCGTCACCACGTGCAGATTCTCGACGATCTTGCCATCGACGACGGCCACCCCCTGCCCCGCGGCCTCGGCATCCTCAAAGGCGGCGATCTGGCGCTTGGCAGTGTCGATCTCGGCCTCACTCGGGGCAAAGGCGGCGTTGGCGATGTCGACCTGCGCCGGGTGGATCAGGGTCTTGCCGTCAAAGCCCATGTCGCGGCCCTGATCGCATTCCGCCTTCAGGCCGCCTTCGTCCTTGAAGGCATTATAGACACCATCGACGATGACGCAGCCGGTGGCCTTGGCGGCCAGCAGGCACAGCGACAGCGAGGTGATCATCGGCAGACGATCGGCGCGGAACCGGGTGTTGAGCTCTTTTGCAAGGTCGTTGGTGCCCATCACCATGCCGCAAAGCTGCGGATGCGCGCCAATCGCGGCGGCGTTCAGCATACCGCGCGGCGTTTCCATCATCGCCCAGAGCGGCTTGGTCGTAAGCTTTGCCAGCGCGTCAAGCTGTTCGGGGCTTTCGACCTTGGGCAGCAGCACCACGTCGCAATCCATCGCCTCGGCCGCGCGCGCGTCGGCCTCGCCCCACTCGGTATCAAGCCCGTTGATCCGCACGATCCGGGTACGATTGCCATAGCCGCCGCTGGCCAGCGCCTCCGCCAGCGTCTCGCGCGCCGCGGGCTTTTCACCGGGGGACACAGCGTCTTCGAGATCGAAGATGATCGCATCGACCGGCAGGCTGCGCGCCTTGTCCAGCGCACGATCCTTGGACCCGGGAATGTACAGCACAGACCGGAAGGGGCGGGTTTGCAGATCCATGGGCTTCCTCCTCGATAGGTAATAATGTTGCGCGTTAAAGGGCATTTATTTGCGAATGATGCAAGATGATTTGCGCCGCATCGCAGAAAAAAGCCGCACGTAACCACGCTGTTGCGCGAATCCACGCTGCCAGGGGCAGGTCGTTAACCTTTCTTCAGCATATGACTCCCAAGCTTTCCCTAGAGGCAGGCCAGAAATTGACTGCCCGGGAGCGGAGGCCAGCGGACACCGAGGGCACGACAGACGCTGCGGCGCGGAAAGGCGCAAACAGCTGCGTCACAGCCGAAAGGGCACAAGATGAAACAGACGATTGCATCCATGGCACTTCTGGCGGCCGCCACCGCCGTCCTGATCGCGGGTCCGGCCCGCGCCCGACAGCCAAACGCCTGCGCCCCGCGCCAGCAGGTGGTCGAAAAGCTTGCGCAGAAATACGGCGAGACCCAACGCAGCATCGGCCTTGGGTCGAACAATGCGGTGATGGAGGTGTTTGCCTCTGAGCAGACCGGCACATGGACGATCACGGTCACCACCACCGCAGGAATGACCTGCCTCGTCGCCAGCGGTCAGGCGTTCGAGACCATGGCCGAGATGCTCTCCGCTCCGGAAAAAGATGCCTGACCCGGGTGACACCTCCTGAGAATCGTGATCGCGGCCCTGCCGCAGCGATGCCAAAACGCCCTGAAACAGCGCCATGACGGCCCCGCCACGCGAAAACGGCGGGGCTTTTTCATCCGCATCGACCACTGTAACGCTTGGATTTGGTTGTCTTTAGCGCAATCAACTTCGCTTGAGTGCCCATATTTCGCGCGCGCCGTCCGCAGTAGCACCCTTGCGCGCAATGCGCCAAACCCTTACGCAATCAGCGGAATTGACAAATGGAGCGGAGATTAGATCCATGGCAAGACCCAAGATCGCCCTGATTGGCGCGGGACAGATTGGCGGCACGCTCGCCCACCTCGCGGCCCTGAAGGAGCTGGGTGACGTCGTCCTCTTCGACATCTCGGAAGGCACCCCCCAAGGCAAGGCGCTCGACATCGCCGAGTCCGGACCTTCCGAAGGGTTCGACGCGACGCTGAAAGGCACCAACGACTACGCCGACATCGCCGGTGCAGACGTCTGCATCGTCACTGCCGGCGTGCCGCGCAAGCCCGGCATGAGCCGGGACGACCTGCTTGGCATCAACCTCAAGGTGATGAAAGCCGTCGGTGAAGGTATCCGCGACAACGCTCCGGACGCTTTCGTCATCTGCATCACCAACCCGCTCGACGCGATGGTCTGGGCGCTGCAGAAGTTCTCGGGCCTGCCCGCGAACAAGGTCTGCGGCATGGCCGGCGTGCTCGACTCGGCGCGCTTCCGCCACTTCCTGTCGGTGGAATTCAACGTGTCGATGAAAGACGTCACCGCCTTCGTGCTTGGCGGCCACGGCGACACCATGGTTCCCTCGGTGCGCTATTCGACCGTTGCCGGCGTTCCGCTGCCCGATCTGATCGAGATGGGCTGGACCACGCAGGACAAGCTCGACGCCATCGTGCAGCGCACCCGTGACGGCGGCGCTGAAATCGTCGGCCTGCTGAAGACCGGCTCGGCCTTCTATGCGCCCGCGACCTCGGCGATCGAGATGGCCGAAGCCTATCTCAAGGACCAGAAGCGCGTTCTGCCCTGTGCCGCCTACTGCGACGGCGACCTTGGCGTGTCCGACATGTACGTGGGCGTGCCCACGGTGATCGGCGCCGGCGGTGTCGAGAAGATCCTGAACATCAAGCTCAACAAGGACGAGCAAGAGATGTTCGACGTGTCGGTCAAGGCCGTCCAGGGTCTGGTCGAGGCCTGCAAGGGCATCGACGGCTCGCTCGCCTGATCCGTTTCGAATGACTGTAAAGCCGGGGTGCGCCAGCGCGCCCCGGCTTTTTCGTGCCTGTCGTTCGCCATCGAACTGACGCCGAAATGGGCAGCGGCTGGCGCAATGGGTGATTCGCGGCCGGGTGCGCTAACATCGGCAACAGCTCGCCGACACTTGTGATCACACGCCCAAAACCTGTGATCACAAACCGCAGAAAACCCTCGCAATTGGTGCTTTCTAACGATATTTCCACTGACGGGAGCGGGGAACCCTGCGTATACCCGGCAACGAAATCGCAGCAAGACGGGAAGAGTCTTCCATGAACATCCACGAATATCAGGCGAAAGCGCTTCTGCGCGACTATGGCTGCCCGGTCTCGGACGGCCGTGTCGTGCTGAGTGCGAACGAAGCCAAGGCGGCGGCTGGCGAACTGGACGGACCTCTGTGGGTCGTAAAGGCCCAGATCCACGCGGGTGGCCGCGGCAAGGGCAGCTTCAAGGAAGCCGGCGCTGGCGAAAAGGGCGGTGTCCGTCTGGCCAAGTCGGTCGAAGAGGCCGCCGAGGAAGCCAATCGCATGCTCGGCCACACGCTGGTCACGCACCAGACCGGCCCGGCGGGCAAGCAGGTCAACCGCATCTACATCGAAGACGGCTCGGACATCACCTCCGAATTCTACCTCGCGCTGCTGGTCGATCGCGTCAGCTCGCGGGTGTCGATCGTCTGCTCGACCGAAGGCGGCATGGACATCGAGGAAGTCGCGGACAAGACCCCCGAGAAGATCCTCAGCTTCGAGGTCGACCCGGCCATCGGCTATCAGGGCTACCACGGTCGCCGCGTCGCGTTCGAGCTGGGCCTGACCGGCAAGGCCGTGCGCCAGTGCACCACCCTGATCGGCAACCTGTATCGCATGTTCGTCGACAAGGACATGGAGATGCTGGAAATCAACCCGCTGATCCTGACCACCGACGGCGACCTGAAGTGCCTCGACTGCAAGGCCGGCTTCGATTCCAACGCGCTCTACCGTCATTCCGACATCATGGGCCTGCGCGACGAATCCGAGGAAGACCCCAAGGAGCTCGCCGCCAGCCAGCACGATCTGAACTACATCGCGCTTGACGGCGAAATCGGCTGCATGGTGAACGGCGCGGGTCTTGCCATGGCGACGATGGACATCATCAAGCTGTATGGCGCAGAGCCCGCCAACTTCCTCGACGTTGGCGGCGGCGCCACCAAGGAAAAGGTGACCGAGGCGTTCAAGATCATCACCTCTGACCCCAACGTCAAAGGCATCCTCGTGAACATCTTCGGCGGCATCATGCGCTGCGACGTCATCGCCGAAGGCGTGATCGCCGCGGTGAAAGAGGTCGGTCTCAAGGTTCCGCTGGTTGTGCGTCTTGAAGGCACCAACGTCGATCTGGGCAAGAAGATCATCAACGAGTCCGGCCTGGACGTGATCGCGGCGGACAACCTGTCCGACGGCGCCGAGAAGATCGTGAAAGCCGTGAAGGGCTGAACGGATGGCACTGATCGCGAAAATCGACCCTCCGCTCACCGTCGCTGACGGGCGCGCGCAGATCCATGCGCGCCCCTACAAGCAGGCGGCGGTGGCCGAGGGGGATGAAATTTTCGTCTGGACGTCAGAGACGTCCGGCTGGCACGGTCTGGCCGCCTTCGGGACCATCGCCGCGGCCCGGATCGAGAGCTTTCCGAACAAGACAGGACCGGGCGAGCACAAGGAACTGGTGCTCGACGTTCAGATCGTCAGCGGCGCGCCTGCGCGGTCGCTGACACTGGCGCAGCTTGCCGTCCATCGCGACAGCGACGAGGCGGGCCCCGAAGCCCCTGTCGGCAAGACCCTTTACACACACGCACTCAACAAGATTACCTCGATAGAGTCCGACGATGCGGACTTTGTCAGGTCGCACTTCGAGGAACATTGAAATGTCCGTACTCGTAGACAAGAATACCAAAGTCATCTGCCAGGGCTTCACCGGCTCGCAGGGGACTTTCCACTCGGAACAGGCCATCGCCTATGGCACCCAGATGGTCGGCGGCGTGACCCCCGGCAAGGGCGGTCAGGAACACCTCGGCCTGCCGGTCTTCAACTCGGTCCACGAAGCCGTGGCCAAGACCGAAGCCAACGCTTCGGTGATCTATGTGCCGCCGCCCTTCGCGGCTGACTCGATCCTTGAAGCCATCGACGCCAAGATCCCGCTGATCGTCTGCATCACCGAGGGCATTCCCGTTCTCGACATGATGCGCGTCAAGCGCACGCTGGTGAACAGCTCGTCCCGTCTGATCGGGCCGAACTGCCCCGGCGTCATCACCCCCGATGAATGCAAGATCGGCATCATGCCCGGCCACATCCACATGCGCGGCAAGGTCGGCGTCGTGTCCCGCTCGGGCACGCTGACCTATGAGGCGGTCAAGCAGACCACCGATCTGGGTCTGGGCCAGTCGACGGCTGTCGGCATCGGCGGCGACCCCATCAAGGGCACCGAGCACATCGACGTGCTGAACATGTTCCTTGATGACCCGGAAACAGAATCCATCATCATGATCGGTGAAATCGGCGGTTCCGCCGAGGAAGAGGCCGCCGAGTTCATCGCCGAGCAGAAGAAAAAGGGCCGCTGGAAGCCGATCGCCGGTTTCATCGCGGGCCGCACGGCCCCTCCGGGCCGCCGCATGGGCCACGCGGGCGCGATCGTCGCCGGCGGCAAGGGCGATGCGGAATCCAAGATCGAGGCAATGAAATCCGCCGGGATCGTGGTTGCCGACAGCCCCGCAACGCTGGGCGAAGCCGTTGTTAAGGCGATGGAAGCTTAAGCAGTGCTTCCTTGCGGCGGTCGCTTGCGTCCGCCGCGGTCAGGATTATGTGGAAGGGCACGGGAAGATCTTGCCCTTCCACGAAGAAGGCAGAGCATCGCGACAGGGGCCTTGTGCAAAAGGGTCTCTCTCCCGTTGCTAAACGGCCAGTCCGCGATGGGCCCCGGCCAAACCAAGGAAACGTGCGATGACGGATCAAAGCCCGAACGACCAGTTTCACGCCTCGAGCTTCCTGCAGGGTGTGAATGCCGAATACCTCGAACAGATGTATGCGCGGTACGCCAACGACCCCGCAGCCGTCGATGAGGCATGGGCGGATTTCTTCAAGGCTCTGGGCGATGACGAGACCAACGTGAAGGCCGAGGCGGCAGGCGCGTCGTGGCAGCGCGCCGACTGGCCGCCCGCACCGACTGACGACATCACCGCCGCCCTGACCGGCGAATGGCCGGTGATGCCCATCGCCGAAGCCAAGGGCGCCGGCAAGAAGATCGCCGACAAGGCCGCCGCCACCGGAGTCAAGGTTTCCGACGACCAGATCAAGCGCGCCGTGCTGGATTCGATCCGGGCGCTGATGATCATTCGCGCCCACCGCATCCGGGGCCACCTTGCCGCCGATCTCGATCCGCTGGGCCTGCACGGCCGCGAGCCGCACCCCGAGCTTGACCCCAAGGCCTATGGTTTCACCGAGGCCGACATGGACCGGCCGATCTTCATCGACAACGTGCTGGGTCTTCAGGTCGCGTCGATGCGCGAGATCATGGGCGTGCTCAAGCGCACCTATTGCGGCACCTTCGCGCTGCAATACATGCATATTTCCGACCCTGAGCAATCGGCTTGGCTGAAAGAACGGATCGAAGGCTACGGCCGCGAGATCAAGTTCACCCGCGAGGGGCGCCGCGCCATTCTCAACAAGCTGGTCGAGGCCGAGGGCTTTGAAAAGTTCTTGCATGTCAAGTACATGGGCACCAAACGCTTTGGCCTTGATGGCGGGGAATCCCTGATCCCGGCGATGGAGCAGATCATCAAGCGCGGCGGCAACCTTGGCGTGACCGAGATCGTCATGGGCATGCCGCACCGGGGCCGCCTGTCGGTTCTGGCCAACGTGCTGAACAAGCCCTACCGCGCGATTTTCAACGAATTTCAGGGTGGCAGCTTCAAACCGGACGATGTGGATGGCTCGGGCGATGTGAAATATCACCTCGGCGCTTCGTCGGACCGCGAATTCGATGGCCACCCGGTGCACCTGTCGCTGACCGCCAACCCCAGCCACCTCGAGGCGGTGAACCCGGTGGTTCTCGGCAAGGTCCGCGCCAAGCAGGATCAGCTCGGCGATGTCGAGCGCACCAAGGTGCTGCCGATCCTGCTGCACGGCGATGCGGCCTTTGCCGGTCAGGGCGTGGTGGCGGAATGCTTCGCGCTGTCGGGCCTGCGCGGTCACCGCACCGGCGGCACCATCCATATCGTGGTGAACAACCAGATCGGCTTCACCACCGCGCCGCATTTCTCGCGCTCCTCGCCCTACCCCACCGACAACGCGCTGGTGGTCGAGGCACCGATCTTCCACGTCAACGGCGATGACCCCGAAGCGGTTGTGCACGCCGCCAAGGTCGCGACCGAGTATCGCCAGAAGTTCGGCAACGACGTGGTCATCGACATCTTCTGCTACCGCCGCTTTGGTCACAACGAGGGCGACGAGCCCATGTTCACCAACCCGCTCATGTACAAGAAGATCAAGCAGCAAAAGACCACGCTGACGCTGTATACCGACCGCCTCGTCAAGGACGGCCTCATCCCCGAGGGCGAGATCGAGGATATGAAGGCGCAGTTCCAGGCCCACCTGAACAGCGAATTCGAGGCTGGCAAGACCTACAAGCCCAACAAGGCCGACTGGCTGGATGGGCGCTGGTCGCATCTCGACCGGCAGAAGGAAGGCAACTACCAGCGCGGCGAAACCGCGATCAAGCCCGAAACCATGGCGGAAATCGGCAAGGGTTTGACCACCCCGCCCGAAGGCTTCCCGCTGCACAAGACCATCGGCCGCTTCCTTGATGCGCGCTCCAAGATGTTCGAAACCGGACAGGGCTTTGACTGGGCCACCGGCGAAGCGCTGGCCTTTGGCTCGCTGCTGACCGAAGGTTACCCGGTGCGCCTGTCCGGTCAGGACAGCACCCGTGGCACTTTCTCGCAGCGCCATTCCGGGCTGGTGAATCAGGACACCGAAGAGCGTTACTACCCGCTCAACAACATCCGCGAGGGTCAGGCCCGCTACGAGGTGATCGACTCGGCGCTGTCGGAATACGCGGTGTCGGGGTTTGAATATGGCTATTCGCTGGCCGAACCCAACGCGCTGACCCTGTGGGAAGCGCAGTTCGGCGATTTCGCCAATGGCGCGCAGATCATGTTCGACCAGTTCATCAGCTCGGGCGAATCCAAATGGCTGCGGATGTCGGGGCTTGTCTGCCTGCTGCCGCACGGCTTCGAAGGTCAGGGGCCGGAACACAGTTCGGCCCGTCTGGAGCGCTTCCTGCAGCAATGCGGGCAGGACAACTGGATCGTGGCGAACTGCACGACCCCGGCGAACTATTTCCACATCCTGCGCCGTCAGCTGCACCGCAGCTACCGCAAGCCGCTGATCCTGATGACGCCGAAATCGCTGCTGCGTCACAAGCTCGCGGTGTCCAAGGCCGAGGATTTCGTCACCGGGTCGAGCTTCCACCGCGTTCTCTGGGACGATGCGGAAAAGGGCAGCTCGCAGACCAAGCTCAAGCCCAATGCCGAGATCAAGCGCGTGGTGATGTGTTCGGGCAAGGTCTATTACGACCTGCTCGAAGAGCGCGATGCGCGCGGCATTGATGATGTCTACCTGCTGCGGGTCGAACAATTCTACCCGTTCCCGGCGCTCAGCCTCGTCAAGGAGCTGGAACGCTTCTCCGGCGCCGAGATGATCTGGTGTCAGGAAGAGCCCAAGAACCAGGGCGCATGGACCTTCATTGAACCGAACATCGAATGGGTGCTGGGCCGCATCGACGCGACCCACAAGCGGCCGCGTTACGTGGGCCGCGCCACCTCGGCTTCGCCCGCAACGGGTCTGGCCAGCCAGCACAAGGCACAACAACAGGCGCTCGTCGACGAAGCGCTGACCATCGAAGGGAACTGAACAGATGACGACCGAAGTGCGCGTCCCCACGCTCGGGGAATCCGTAACCGAGGCGACCGTGGCGACCTGGTTCAAGAAACCGGGCGACTCGGTGGCGGTTGACGAGATGCTCTGCGAGCTGGAAACCGACAAGGTCACCGTCGAGGTGCCCTCGCCGGTCGAAGGCATCCTCGAAGACATCGTGGCCCAGGAAGGCGACACCGTCGGTGTCGACGCTCTGCTCGCCAATGTCGCCCCGGCCGGCGAAGCCGGTTCGGCCGATGTCGAACTGCGGCCCTCCTCGTCCAAGCCCGCGCCCGCAGCCGAATCCGGCTCTGCGGCGCCGGTCGACGTGATGGTCCCGACCTTGGGTGAATCGGTGTCCGAGGCGACCGTCTCGACATGGTTCAAGAAGGTCGGCGACAGCGTCACTCAGGACGAGATGCTCTGCGAGCTGGAAACCGACAAGGTGTCGGTCGAGGTTCCGGCCCCCGCATCGGGCACCCTGACCGAAATCCTCGCCCCCGAGGGTGACACCGTCGAAGCTGGCGGCAAGCTGGCGATCCTGTCCAGCGGCGCCGGCGCAGCCGCAGCCCCCGCACCCAGCCCCGCCCCGGCAGCCGAGCCGTCGAAGTCGGGCCGCTCCGATGTCGAGGATGCGCCCTCCGCCAAAAAGGCGATGGCCGAGGCCGGTCTGTCGTCGTCGCAGGTACAGGGCACCGGCAAGGATGGCCGCGTGATGAAGGCCGATGTCGGCGCCGCCATCGCCGCCGCGAAAGCCACCCCCGCCGCACCGGCAGCCGCGCCGCGCGCGCCCTCGCCCGCCGAGGATGCGGCCCGCGAAGAGCGCGTCAAGATGACCCGCCTGCGCCAGACCATCGCCCGGCGTCTCAAGGATGCGCAGAACACCGCCGCCATGCTCACCACCTATAACGAGGTGGACATGACCGAGACGATGGCGCTGCGCAGCCAGTACAAGGACCTGTTCGAAAAGAAGCACGGCGTGCGCCTTGGCTTCATGTCGTTCTTCACCAAGGCCTGCGTGCACGCTCTGAAAGAGGTCCCCGAGGTCAACGCCGAGATCGACGGCACCGATGTGGTCTACAAGAACTTCGTGCACATGGGCATCGCCGCTGGCACGCCGCAGGGCCTTGTGGTTCCGGTTCTGCGCGACGTCGACAAGAAGTCCTTTGCCGAGATCGAAGGCGAGATTGCTGAAAAGGGCAAGCGCGCCCGTGACGGCAAGCTGTCGATGGCGGAAATGCAGGGCGGCACCTTCACCATCTCGAACGGCGGTGTGTACGGGTCGCTGATGTCATCGCCGATCCTGAACCCGCCGCAGTCGGGTATCCTCGGGATGCACAAGATCCAGGACCGCCCGATGGTCATCAATGGCGAAATCAAGATCCGCCCGATGATGTATCTCGCACTGTCCTACGATCACCGCATCGTCGACGGCAAAGGCGCCGTGACCTTCCTCGTGCGCGTCAAGGAAGCGCTCGAAGATCCGCGCCGCCTGCTGATGGATCTGTGATCCGGCGTCCCGGGCGGTATCGCCCGCCCGGGATCCCCCCTTCGGAGAAGGCTCCATGCCGCGCCGTGCCCGCATCCAGATCATCGAAGACCTCCAAAAGCTGAGCGATGGCTGCGATGCTGCGCCTGGAGCGCTCGATGGGCTCGCCGCAGACCGCTCGGCATCGTCGCAGTTCATGGCAGGGGCGCAGATCGTGGCAGTGGCGCAGACGGCGCTCAGGGACATGGTGCGCAACCGAGCGATGGCCGATGCGTTGTGCCACTGTCGCGACGCCGCGATCCGGCAAGGTTTCATCGAAGACACCGCCCGGCACCCGTCCATACCGGAGATCACCGCATGAGCATCCAGCTTCTCACCCAGCACATGACCTTCGACACCGCCCATTTCGACGCCGACGCGGAAAACCGCGCCAATGCCGGCCTCACCCTGCTGCAACGCTGGACCGAGTCCGAAGGCAACGCCACTTGGCTGCTGTTCGAAGTCAACGACCCGGCCAAGGCCAAATCCTGGCTGACCAAGGCCAGATCGCTCGGCCACGCCCCCAGCGCTGCCCATTTCCTGAGGACGGCATGACCGCCGCTCTCGCCGCCCGGGCGCTTTACCGGCCCGCCTACGCGTTTGCCTGGGTGCCATGGCGCTCGCTTATCGTCACGGCTGGGCTCGGATGCTGCCTTGCCATGATCCTGCTGAGCTTTGCCTGACACCATGACCCCGGAACTCACAGCCCTGACCTTCGCCGCACTCTTGCAGATCCTGCAAATGGGCCTGTTTTCCGTGCTGGCACAGCGTCAGGTCGGCGCGCACTACGCCGCCTCGCCGCGCGACGAGGGGCTTGGGCTGACCGGGGCCGCCGGGCGCGCCCAACGGGCCATGAACAACCATTTCGAAGGCTTGATCCTGTTCTCGATCGCCGTCTTCACCGTCACATGGGCCGACAGGGGCGACGGCCTGACCGCCGCCGCCGCCGCCCTCTACCTGATGGCCCGCCTTCTCTATATCCCCGCCTATCTCTTCGGCTGGGCGCCATGGCGCTCACTGATCTGGATGGTCGGGTTTCTCGCCACCGCGATCATGCTGGTCGCGGCACTCTTCTAGGCCTCTTCTGGCCAAAAAATATCCCGGGGGAGTCCGCGGCACGCGGACGGGGGCAGCGCCCCCTCCCAGACAGAACACAAAGGAAAGGACATCCCATGGCAGAGTACGACGTCATCGTCATCGGCGCAGGCCCCGGCGGCTACGTGGCCGCCATCCGCTGCGCCCAGCTGGGCCTCAAGACCGCCTGCGTCGAAGGGCGCGAGACCCTCGGCGGCACCTGCCTCAACGTCGGCTGCATCCCGTCCAAAGCGCTGCTTCACGCCAGCCATCAGCTGCACGAAGCCCAGCACAATTTTGCCGCCATGGGCCTGAACGCCGATGCACCCACCGTCGACTGGGCCAAGATGCTGTCCTACAAGGATGACGTCATCGGCCAGAACACCAAGGGCATCGAATTCCTGTTCAAGAAGAACAAGATCGACTGGCTCAAGGGCTGGGCGACCATCCCCGAGGCCGGCAAGGTCGCCGTTGGCGACGAGACCCATAGCGCCAAGAACATCATCATCGCTTCCGGCTCTGCCCCGGCGTCGGTGCCCGGTGCGGATGTCACCATCGACGAGGAAACCATCGTCACTTCGACCGGCGCCCTGACGCTGGGCGAGATCCCCAAGAAGATGATCGTCATCGGCGCGGGTGTCATCGGGCTGGAGATGGGCTCGGTCTACGCCCGCCTTGGCGCCGAGGTCGAGGTGATCGAATATCTCGACGCCATCACCCCCGGCATGGACCCCGAGGTTCAGCGCACGCTTCAGAAGATGCTCACCAAGCAGGGGCTGAAATTCACCCTTGGCGCAGCGGTCTCGAACGTCGAAAAATCCGATGCCGGCGCGACGGTCACCTACAAACTGCGCAAGGATGACAGCGAGCATACCGCCGACGCCGATGTGGTGCTGGTCGCCACCGGTCGCAAGCCCTACACCGATGGCCTTGGCCTCGACGCGCTTGGCATCGCCACCACCGACCGCGGCCAGATCAAGACCGACGGCCATTGGCAGACCTCGGTCAAGGGCATTTACGCCATCGGCGATGCCATCACCGGCCCGATGCTCGCCCACAAGGCCGAAGATGAAGGCATGGCCTGCGCCGAAGTCATCGCGGGCAAGCATGGCCACGTCAATTACGACGTGATCCCCGGCGTGATCTACACCTGGCCCGAAGTGGCATCGGTCGGCAAGACCGAGGCCGATCTCAAGAACGAGGGCCGCGCCTACAAGGTTGGCAAGTTCTCGTTCATGGGCAATGGCCGCGCCAAGGCGGTGTTCGCGGGCGAAGGGTTCGTCAAGATCCTTGCCGACAAGGAGACCGACCGCATCCTTGGTTGCCACATCATCGGCCCGTCGGCGGGCGATCTCATCCATGAGGTCTGCGTGACGATGGAATACGGCGGCTCGGCCGAAGATCTGGCGCTGACCTGCCACGCCCACCCGACCTTCTCCGAAGCGGTGCGCGAGGCGGCGCTGGCCTGCGGCGACGGCGCCATCCACGCCTGATCGCGACAGTGACGGAAAAGGCCCCGATCCAACCCGGATCGGGGCCTTTTTCTCTTGGGCCTGCGGGGGAAAATGCGCCGGCGCTTACCAGAGCGTGCTGCGCGCCCGGTCGGGGTAATCGCGATCCCAGGCGCTGGCGTCGATCTCACCGCTGGTCATTTCCGACAGGATCTCGCCGAGGCTCGGCACCTCGGCGCTGTCATCGCGCCCCCAAAGCCCGGATCGCAGCAGCGATTTGGGGCATTGCGCATAGACTTCGCCGATCTCGATGACGATCACCGTGACCGGGTGCCGCCCCGCCTGTTCAAAGCGTGCGCACAGATCCGCGTCGTCGGTCAGCCACGCCCGGCCGTTCACCCGCACCACCACATTGTCACCGGGCACCATGAACATCAGCGCAATTCGCCCGTCGCGCACGATATTGCGCAGGCTGTCGAGCCGGTTGTTGCCGCGCCAGTCGGGCAGTGCCAGCGTGCCAGCGTCAAGTTCCAGCGCCACCGGGCCATCGTCGCCGCGGGGGCTGGCGTCCATGCCCTCGGGGCCGCAGGTGGCCAGCACGCAGAACCGCGACGCCGCGATCCAGCGCCGGTAGGCCGGGGTCAGCCGCCCTGCGACCTTGCGCAGCGCCGCGCCTGCCGGAGCGGCGTAGAGCGCCTCGAGCGCGGCGATGTCGTCAACGCGCCGCATCGCGTGCCTCTTTCAGCAGCCGGTCGCTGGCGGTTTCGACCACCTCTTCGAGATGGCTCAGGAACTCGGCCTTGACCACTTCGGGGCCGATGGGTGGCAGGAATTCGATCACCGCGAGACCCGGTTTGCGATAGACCCCGAGGCGCGGCCAGAAATGCCCGACATTGGTGGCCGCCGGAATGCAGGTCTGCTTGAGATAGCCATGCAGAAGCGACGCGCCGACCTTGTAGGGCGCCTTGACGTCCGGCGCCACGCGGGTGCCCTGCGGATAGATGATCAGCTGCCCGGGATGCGTCTCGTTGCTGGCCTTGGCGGCGCGCAGCATCCCGGCAATCGCCGCGCCCTTCTTGCCGCGATCCACCGGAACGCAGCCGATGCGCGTGGCATATTGCCCGACGACCGGGGTGAACAGAAGCTCGCGCTTCATGATGAACTTGGCCGCCGGAACCGCGTCGAAGATGATGATGATGTCAAGAAAGCTCTGGTGCTTGGAGGCGATCAGCACCTCTCCGGTCGGGATTTCGCCGCGCACTTCGGTCTTCAGCCCGACCATCCACGCGGCGCACCACAGCGTCCAGCGGCACCAGATCTTGGCGACGCGGCGGGCGGCGTGTTCCGAGGTCAGCGCCCATGGGAACAGCCCCAGCCCGATGACCGCCATCCCCCCGTACATGGCGATGAGAAACGCATAGGATCGAATCCATTGCAACATGTCAGCTTAGTCCTGCTAGTACGCGCCGCGCGGCGACGGCGGTTGCGACAAAGGCCACGACACCGGCCAGCGGCGGCACCAGAAGCGGCACGCCCCAATGCCAGCCCTGAAAGCCCAGCCCGGTCAGAAAGCCCGATGTTTCGCCCCCCGACGGCATCAGCATCACCGCCAGCACGCCAAGCGCCGTGCCCGCAGCCGCGCCCATCAGCGCGCGCAGGGCAAAGCGGCGCACAAAGGCGCGAGCGATGTAATTGTCGGTGGCCCCAACAAGGCGCAGCACCGCGATGACCTGTGCATTGGCCGCAAGCGCGGCGTTTGCGGCCAGCGTCACCATGGCGCCCACCGCCGCTGCGATCAACAGCGCTGCGCCCCATCCCAGCAGGTTCAGCCGAGACGCCGCCTGCGCCAGAGGCTTGCGCCAGCGGGCGTGATCGTCCAGCACCGCGCCCGGCACTTCGGCCTGAAGCCGCAGGCGCAGCCCCGCCGGATCATAGCCCCGCGCGGTTTCCTGCACTTCGATCAGCTGCGGCACCGGCAACTGGTCAACCGGCACGTCCGGGCCGAACCACGGCTCAAGCAGCGCCTGCTGTTCGGCCTCGCTCAGCGCGCGGGCCGACTCGATGCCGGGGGTCTGCTGAAGCAGCCGCAGCGCCGCCGAGGTCTGCGCCGCCAATTGCCCCGCCGGGGCAGAAATGCGCACCGTCGAAGAGCGCGCCAGCTCGTTTCCCCAGCTGGTGGCCAGCCGCCCCGCTGCCAGCGACAACGCCAGCGCAAACACCGCAAGGAACGCCATCGCCGCGGCCACGAACAGCGTCAGCCGCGCGGTAAACCCGGTCGGCGGCACCACCCGGTCTGCGGCGCTGTCGCCCCGTGCTAGCGCACGCAAGGTCTGCAGGGTCAGGTTCACAGGTCGGCCCCCGCAGCGGTGATGCGCCGGTTGGCAATGCGCAGCACCCGCGCCTGAACCTGACTTTTGGCGGCGCGGATCAGCGACAGGTCATGGGTTGCGATCAGGATGGTCTTGCCCATGCGGTTCAGCTCGATCAGCAGCTGCAACAGGCGCTGCGACATCTCCCAGTCGACGTTGCCGGTCGGCTCGTCGGCAAGGATCACCTCGGGCGACATGATCACCGCGCGGGCCAGCGCGGCGCGCTGACGCTCGCCCCCCGACAGCTCGGGCGGCAGCGCGTTGGCGCGTTCGGTCAGCCCGACCCATGCCAGCAATTCGCGCAGATTCTCATCCTGCTGCGAAAAGCCCTCGCCCGAGACGGTCAGCGGCAGCGCCACATTTTCATTCAGCGGGAGGTGATCCAGAAAGGCGCAATCCTGATGCACCACGCCGATGCGGCGCCGGCTCATGGCGATGGCGTCGCGATCCATCTGCCGCACGTCCTGACCAAAGATCCGCGCCTGCCCCGCCGTCGGGCGCAGCGCGCCGTAACACAGTTTCAGCAAGGTGGTCTTGCCCGCGCCGGACGGGCCGGTCAGGAAATGGAACGAGCCGGGGGCAAGCTGTAGCGAGAGTTCGCTCAGCAGCTCTGCGCCGCCATAGCTGTACGCCACGTTCTCCAGCTCGATCACGGTGTGTCGTCCTGCCCCTGCGGCCCGCACCCCGGTCTGCGGGGCGGGGCGAAAACCACGGCCTGTTGTGCATGAGCCGCGCCACATATGCAATCCGCCGGGGGTGTGGAAATTGGGCTTTCCCCGCTTTGGGCAGCAACCTAGTGTTTGCAAAGGAACATGGCGCCGGTTGGCGCGCAGCAACATGGGGACCAGATGCGGCTGATTTGCCCGAATTGCGATGCGCAGTACGAGGTACCGACCAACGTCATCCCTGCGGGCGGGCGCGATGTGCAATGTTCGAATTGCGGGCACACCTGGTTTCAGGATCCTCCCGACAAGCTGCCTGCCGACGCCACCTCCACCGACGACAGCTGGGACAGCGGGCCCGAGCCTGTACAAGACCCAGAGCCCGAAACCGACTTCGCCCCGGAGCCGGACGCGCAGCGCCAGCCGCGCAGCCTTGACCCATCCGTGCTAGAAGTGCTGCGCGAAGAGGCCGAACGCGAACAGCGTCAGCGCATCGCCGAAGCGGAATCTCTGGAAACCCAGCCCGACCTTGGGCTGAGCGAACCGGACGAAGACGAGCCCGCCCGCCGCGCCCGCGAGTCGCGCGAGCGCTTGGCACAGATCAAGGGCGAAGCCCCCGCCGCCAGCACCGCCGCCCATTCGCGGCGCGACCTGTTGCCCGACATCGAAGAAATCAACCAGACGCTACGCGCGACCCCGGAGCGACGCACAAGCGGCGGGCGCGACATGTCGACTCCGCAGGGCCGCGCCGCCCTCGCGGAAGACATGAGCGCCGAGCGCGACGGTTTTGGCAAAGGCTTCAGGCTGGCGATTGTCGCCGTGGTGCTTGCGGTCCTGCTTTACGCGATCGCACCGACATTGATCGCCATGGTGCCCGCGCTTGGCACGGTGCTTGACCCCTATGTCGGGGCGATCACGGGTCTGCGGCACTGGCTCGACGGGCAGATCGTCGCGCTGTTGCAGATGCTCGACGGCATGAGTTCGGAAGCGTCTGCGCTGTAGCGCGCGGGCGTCCGCCCCTGCACAAGAATGGCACCATCGCGCGCCCGCCGAAACCGTCCTGCCCGGGCGGGTCTGGATCATTTGCCTGCAAGCGCCGCGTAGCGCAGCAAACCTGCCGTGCATCGCGGAAATTCCCCGCCCGCGGTGTTGCGTCTTTCAGGCAAAGCTGTGCTATCATCGCGCCCGAACCGGCGGCAGCGCCGGCAAGGCACATTCCCGGAGACAACAGCATGGACGGCACCCGCACCCAGAACGACCTCAGCCACGTGGTGGAGGCCGACAAGGCACACGTCTGGCACCATCTCGTGCAGCACAAGGCGTTTGAAACCAGCGACCCGCGCATCATTGTCGAGGGCAAGGGCCTGCGCGTCTGGGATCAGAACGGGCGCGAATTCATCGACGCGGTGTCCGGCGCGGTCTGGACTGTCAACGTCGGCTACGGGCGGCAAACCATCGTTGATGCCATGTCCGAACAGCTGATGAAGGTGAATTATTTCGCCGCCGCCGCCGGGTCCATCCCCGGTGCGCTTTTCGCGGAAAAGCTGATCGCCAAGATGCCGGGGATGAGCCGGGTGTATTACACCAGCTCGGGATCCGAGGCGAACGAGAAAGCGTTCAAGATGGTGCGCCAGATCGCCCACAAGCGCTATGGCGGCAAGAAGCACAAGATCCTGTATCGCAACCGCGACTACCACGGCAGCACCATCGGCACGATGTCGGCGGGCGGGCAGACCGAACGCAACGTGCAATACGGCCCCTTTGCGCCCGGCTTTGTCGAGGTGCCGCATTGCCTTGAATACCGCGCCGCCGATCAGGGCTGGGGCGATCTGTCGGGCGAGGCTTATGGCCGCCGCGCCGCCGACGCCATCGAAGAGGTGATCCTGCGCGAAGGCCCCGACACTGTCGGCGCGCTGTGCCTCGAGCCGATCACCGCGGGCGGCGGCGTCATCGTGCCGCCCGAAGGTTACTGGCCCCGCGTGCAGGAAATCTGCCGCAAATACGACATCCTGCTGCACATCGACGAGGTCGTCTGCGGCATCGGGCGCACCGGCACCCATTGGTTCGGCTACCAGCATTACGGCATCGAGCCCGATTTCGTGACCATGGCCAAGGGCGTCGCTTCAGGCTATGCCGCCATCGCCTGCTGCGTGACCAGTGAAAAGGTCTTTGACCTGTTCAAGGACAACGCCAGCGATCCGCTCGACCATTTCCGCGACATCTCGACCTTTGGCGGCTGCACCGGTGGCCCGGCAGCGGCGCTGGAGAACATGCGCATCATCGAAGACGAGAACCTGCTGGAGAATTGCGCCGAGATGGGCGCCTACATGCTTGGCAAGTTCGAGGCGCTGAAGGAAAAGCACGCGGTTGTCGGCGATGTGCGCGGCAAGGGGCTGTTCCTCGGCATCGAGCTGGTCAAGGATCGCAACACCAAGGAGCCCGTGAGCGAAGCGCAGATCGGCGCGGTGGTTGCCGGCTGCGGCGCCGAGGGTGTGATCATCGGCGCGTCGAACCGCTCCTGCCCCGGCCTGAACAACGTGCTGTGCTTTGCGCCGCCGCTGATCATCAAACCCGAAGAGGTCGACGCCATCGTTGCCGCAGTCGACGTGAGCCTCGGCAAGGTCTTCGGATGAGCCTGAGCCGGATGAACGATTTCGGGCAGCCGGTCGGCACGCCGGTGGCGGGAGTGTTTCCCCGCCCTCGGCCAAGCCGCAGCGCACTGCCCGGCGCCTTCGTCCGGCTTGAGCCACTGACCCCCGATCACGCCCCGGCCCTGTTCGAGGCCTTTGCCGAAGACCGCGACGGACGCGGCTGGACCTACCTGCCGCGCGGCCCGTTCAAAGACCACGCCGATGCCGCCGCATGGGCCGCGCAGGCCAGCGCCAGCGAAGACCCGCTGTATTTCGCCATCTGCGCGCCGGATGGCACGCCGCTGGGCTTTTGTTCCTATCTGCGGATCGATCCGGCCAATGGCGCGATCGAAGTCGGCTTCATCCACATGTCGCCGCGCCTGCAACGCACCCCCGCCGCCACCGAGGCGATGTTCCTGATGATGGCCAATGCCTTTGATACGCTGGGATATCGCCGCTACGAATGGAAATGCGACGCGCTGAACACGCCGTCGCGCCGCGCGGCGCAGCGGCTGGGCTTCAGCTATGAAGGCACGTTCCGGCAGGCGGTCATCGTCAAGGGGCGCAACCGCGACACCGCGTGGTTCTCGGTGATCGACAGCGAATGGCCGGCGCTTAAGGCGCGGTTCGAACACTGGCTCGACCCGGCGAATTTCGACGCGGACGGCTATCAGATCACCGCGCTCGGGCGGATCTGACATCCGCTACAAATGCAAAAGGACCGCCCGAGGGCGGTCCTTTTTCTGTCTGCGGGACCGCTTGGCGGATCAACCGTTGACGCTGTCTTTCAGAGCCTTGGCGATGGTCACCTTGACCTGCTTGTCGGCGTCTTTCTTGAACTGCTCGCCGGTGGCGGGGTTGCGCACCATGCGCTCAGGGCGCTCTTTGCAATAGATCTTGCCAACGCCCGGAAGGGTCACGGCGCCACCTTCGGCAACGGCCTTGGTGATGATGCCGGTGATCGCATCGATCGCGGCGGAAGCGGTTTTCTTGTCCGCGTCCATCTCGGTGGCCAGAGCGGCCACGAGCTCGGTCTTGGTCATCGGTTTCGCCATTTCATGGTCTCCTTGACTGCCCGTAGTGGTTGGGGGCTTCTTATTAGAATAGTCATCATGTCGTGTTCAAACACAATGGAATGGGGCGGTTTGCAAGGGGAAAACACAGATTTTCGCCCATGAAAGCCGCGATCTCAGCCGATCTAGAGGAAAGCTGTTTCCTGAAAGCTGCGCAGCTTGCGACTGTGCAACCGTTCGAGCGGCATTCCGCGCAGACGCTCCATCGCGCGAATGCCGATCATCAGGTGCCGCGCGACCTGCGTCTTGTAGAAATCAGACGCCATTCCGGGCAATTTCAGCTCTCCGTGCAAGGGTTTATCGGATACGCACAGCAGCGTGCCATAGGGCACCCGGAAGCGGAAACCGTTCGCCGCGATGGTGGCGCTTTCCATGTCCAGCGCCACGGCGCGCGACTGGCTGAGCCGCTGCACCGGGCCGGACTGGTCGCGCAATTCCCAGTTCCGGTTGTCGACGGAGGCCACGGTGCCGGTGCGCATGATCCGCTTCAGATCATAGCCATCCAGCTGGGTTTCCTGCGCCACCGCCTGTTCCAGCGCCACCTGAATTTCCGCCAGCGCGGGAATCGGCACCCAGACCGGCAGGTCGTCATCCAGCACCTTGTCCTCGCGCAGATAGGCATGGGCCAGCACGAAATCCCCCAGCGATTGCGAGGCGCGCAGACCGGCGCAATGCCCCACCATCAGCCACGCATGCGGGCGCAGCACGGCGATGTGGTCGGTCGCGGTTTTGGCATTCGACGGCCCCACCCCGATGTTGACCAGCGTGATGCCGTTCCCATTCGCCCGCTTGAGATGATAGGTCGGCATCTGCGGCATCTTGAGGCTGGGCGGGATCACCGCCTCGGGGTCGGTGATCTCGACATTGCCGGTCGAGACAAAACTGGTGTAGCCGCTCGCCGGGTCGGCCAGCTGGGCGCGGGCATAGGATTCAAATTCGCTGACGTAGAACTGGTAGTTGGTGAACAGCACGTGGTTCTGGAAATGCCCCGGATCGGTGGCGGTGTAATGCGCCAGCCGTGCAAGGCTGTAATCGATGCGCTGCGCGGTGAACGGCGCCAGCGGCTCTGCCCCGTCGGGCGCGGGCAGCGCCACGCCGTTGACGATATCGTCGTTGGTGATGTTCAGGTCCGGCACATCGAAGACATCGCGCAGGATGAATTCGGACGCACCCTCCTGCGGCACCGCGATATCGGGATAGTTCGACACCGCGAAATGCACCGGCATCGGCGTATCCGAGATCCCCACCTGCACCGGCACCTGATGGCTTTCCATCAGCAGCGCGATCTGCTGTCTCAGGTAATGCCGGAACAGGTCTGGCCGGGTGATCCCGGTGGCATAGGTGCCCGGCGCCGAGACATGGCCAAAGCTCAGGCGGCTGTCGACCTTGGCATAGGAATTGGTGGTGATGCGGATTTCCGGGTAATAGGCCCGGATGCGGGTGCCCGGATGGCCGCTCGCCATCGCCTCCAGAAAGCGATCATGCAAGAAGCCGATGGCCAGATCGTATAGCGCGCACAACCGATCAACAGCGGCATCCGCGTCGGTAAACAGCTCGGGCGCGGGGGCCTGCGGCGTGACGATCTTCAGCGGTTGCGTGGTGTCCTGCATCGTGCGCCCTTCTCTGGTGTTACCGGGCAAACTGGCATCGCAGGCGAGGGCGTACAAGGCAGGAAACGCGCCCCCGCGATCGGGGGCGCGATGGTCCGCTCAGGCGCGCACCAGCTTTTCGTAGGTGTCGAGGATGTCCAGCGTCAGCGCGCCGACCTCGAAATTGTAATCGCGGATCGAACCGACCGGGGTGACCTCGGCGGCGGTTCCGGTCAGCCAGCATTGCTCGAAGCTTTCCAGCTCTTCGGGCATGATGTGCCGCTCGTGCACGGTGATGCCCTTTTCCTTCAGCAGCTTGATGACCGTCTGCCGGGTCAGGCCGTTGAGGAAGCAATCCGCCAGCGGAGTGTGCACTTCGCCATTCTTGACGAAGAAGATGTTCGCCCCGGTCGCCTCGGCCACATAGCCGCGGTAATCCATGAACAGCGCATCAGAGCAGCCCCGCGCCTCGGCTTCGTGCTTGGACATGGTGCAGATCATGTACAGACCGGCGGCCTTGGCGTGCACCGGGATGGTCTCGGGCGACGGGCGCTTCCAGCGCGCGATGTCCAGCTTGGCACCCTTGAGCTTGGCGTCGCCGTAGTAGTTGCCCCACTCCCACGCGGCAATCGCCATGCGGACGGGGTTGCGCGAGGAGGCAACGCCCATGTCGGGGCCAGCGCCGCGCCACGCCACGGCGCGGACATAAGCGTTGGTAAAACCGTTGGCCTGCAGCACGGCTTCCTTGGCGGCGTCGATTTCTTCGGCGCTGTAGGGGATCTCGAAATCCAGCTCGCCAGCGGAAAACCGCAGGCGCTTGGAATGCTCGTGCCCAAGGAAGATCTTGCCATCATAGCAGCGCTCGCCCTCGAACACCGAAGAGGCGTAATGCAGAGCGTGGGTCAGTACGTGCACCTGCGCCTTGCGCCAATCCACCAGCGCGCCGTCCAGCCAGATCTTGCCGTCGCGGTCGTCATATGCACCTTCCATCGCTCTATCTCCTTTGGCGTGGTATATGTCGTGTGGCATCGTTCGAATTTACGTTTATTGCGAAGAAACACCTGGTTTGGATATTTAATTTCGCAAAAACTGCGCCTCGCTAGCAGTTGGGTCTTGGAATGTCAATAAGGCTGACTTAAACTCCGTGCTAAACCTGATGAAGGATGAGGCAAAGATGGCGGATCTGCCGGGAACGCAAGGGCATGTGGGGGAATCCCTGCTCTTTCTCACCGACGAACAGCTGCGCCAAGGCATCGAGGCAATGTTCTTTGCCTATCGCGGCTTTACCGCCGATCCCGACCGCATCTTGTCGACGCTGCAATACGGGCGCGCGCATCATCGGGCAATCCATTTCATCAACATCGTGCCCGGCACGACGGTGAACAACCTGCTGTCGATCCTTGGCGTCACCAAGCAATCGCTCAACCGCGTGCTGCGCACCCTGATCGAAGACGGCCTTGTCGAAAGCCGCGTCGGGCGCGCCGACAAGCGCGAGCGGCACCTGTTCCTCACCGCCGATGGGCGCGAGCTGGAACACCGGCTGTCGGATGCGCAGCGGGCGCGGATGCGCGCCGCCTACCGGCAGGCTGGCCCCGATGCGGTCGCCGGATTTCGCAAGGTTCTCGAAGCGATGATGGACCCGGATCTGCAACGGCATTATTCAGGCCTGAGGGAGACCCGCTGATGGCCGAACCAGACGCCCATATCCTCGTTGTCGATGACGACGAGCGCATCCGCCAGCTGTTGCAGAAATTTCTGATCCGCAACGGCTTCCTTGTCACGGCGGCCCGCGATGCAGCCCATGCGCGGCGCATTCTCAAGGGGCTCGATTTCGACATGATCGTGCTTGATGTGATGATGCCCGGCGAGGATGGCGTCAGCCTGACCCGCGCCATCCGCGAAACCAGCACCACGCCGATCATGCTGCTGACCGCCCGCGGCGAGACCGAGGACCGCATCAAGGGCTACGAGGCCGGGGCCGACGATTACCTGCCCAAGCCGTTCGAACCCAAGGAGCTGCTGCTGCGCCTCGCTGCGATCCTGCGCCGGATGCCCGAGCCGCCCAGCGATGCCTCGGCCCCCAAGCTGCTGACGCTTGGCCCGATCCGCTATGACATCGACCGGGGCGAGATGTGGCAGGGCGACGATCTGGTGCGGCTGACCGCCACCGAAAGCCAGCTGATGCGGATTTTTTCCGCCAAGCCCGGCGTCGCGCTGACCCGCAGCGAGCTGGTCGAGGAGCTGGGCCGCGACAAGGGGCAGGCGCAGGAACGCGCCGTCGATGTGCAGATCACCCGCCTGCGGCGCAAGCTTGAATCCGACCCCAAGCAACCGCGCTATCTTCAGACGGTGCGCGGCGCGGGCTACATGCTGGCCCCCGACTAGGGATTCCCTGTTGTTCGACTCCCGGCTCTGCGGTTTCATCGCGACAGCGCCGATCAGGGAGGGATCGACATGACCACCGCACTCATCAGCCATTCCGATTGTCTGAACCATGTCACGCCAGAGGGCCACCCGGAAAGGGTGGCGCGGCTTGAACACCTGCTGCATGCGCTGGCACCGCTGGATCTGCTGCGCCTTGCCGCGCCGCCGGCCAGCGATGCCGACATCGGCCGCATTCATCCGCAGCGCTACATCGAAAGGATCGCCGCCGCCGAACCGGCCGAGGGCGAGACGCAGCTGGATGGCGATACCTGGATGTCGCCCGGCTCGATGCAGGCCGCGCGCCGCGCCGCCGGGTCGGTGATCCGCGCCGTGGATGCGGTGAGCTCGCGCGAGGTGTCCAATGCCTTCTGCGGCGTGCGCCCGCCCGGCCACCACGCCGAGCGCGAAACCCCGATGGGCTTTTGCATCTTTGGCAATGCGGCGCTGGCAGCGCAATACGCGCTGGATCATCACGGGCTGAGCCGCGTCGCCATCGTGGATTTCGATGTGCATCACGGCAATGGCACGCAGGATCTGATCTGGGACGAAGACCGCGTGCTGCTCATCTCCTCGCACCAGTCCCCACTGTGGCCCGGCACCGGCGATGCCACCGAAACAGGTGGGCACGGCAATGTGCTCAACATCCCACTGCCCCCCGGCAGCGACGGGGCCGAGATGCGCGCCGCCTACGAGGCGCAGGTGTTTCCACGGCTGAACGCCTTTGCCCCCGATCTGCTGATCCTGTCGGCCGGATTCGACGCCCACACCGACGACCCGCTGGCCCAGCTGGACTGGAACACCGAAGATTTCCGCTGGCTGACCCGTGCGCTGTGCCAGATCGCGGCGAAACACTGCCGGGGGCGGCTGGTCTCGGTTCTCGAAGGCGGCTATGATCTGGCGGCGCTTGCGGCTTCGGGCCGCGCGCATGTGGAAGAACTGATCGAGGCAGGAAAATGAGCGACGCGCCCGTCGAGGACATGACATTCGAACAGGCCATGGCCGAACTGGAACAGGTGGTCGGCAAGCTGGAACGCGGGGACGTGCCGCTTGAAGCGTCGATCGAGCTGTACAAGCGCGGCGATGCGCTGAAAAAGCACTGCGAAGCCAAGCTGAACAGCGCCGAGGAAAAGGTCGCGCAGATCCAGCTTGATGCTGGCGGCGAGCCTGCCGGGCTGAAAACCGTCGAGGGGCTGTAAGCCCTGATGTTCCGCGACAGTCTGGGCAGCGGCGCACGCGCCGTGGAGGCCCATTTCGACGCCGTTCTGAGCGGGTTTCAGGACCTGCCCGTCAGCCGGGCGATGCGCTATGCGGTCGGCGGCGGCAAGGGTCTGCGCGGCTGGCTGGTGCTGGAATCGGCGCGTCTGCACGATGTGCCGCAGGATCGCGCGCTCTGGCCCGCCTCTGCCATCGAGGCGATCCATGCCTATTCGCTGGTGCATGACGATCTGCCCTGCATGGATGACGACGATGTGCGCCGGGGCCAGCCCACGGTGCACCGCAAATGGGACGAGGCCACCGCCGTTCTGGCCGGCGACGCGCTGCAGGCGCTTGGTTTCGAACTGGTTGCCGATCCACGCTGCCACCCGCTGCCCGAGGTGCGCGCCGATCTGACGCTGTCGCTGGCGCGGGCGGCCGGGGCGCGCGGCATGGTGCTGGGTCAGGCGCTGGATATGGCGGCGGAAACCGCCGGCAGCCCGCTGACGCTGGAGCAGATCACCGCCTTGCAGAACGGCAAGACCGGCGCGCTGATCACGTGGTCGGCCACGGCGGGGGCACGGCTGGCGCAGGCCGATCTTGCGCCGTTGACCGCCTATGCCGACCGGCTTGGCCTTGCCTTCCAGATCGCCGACGACATTCTTGATGTCACCGGCGACGCCGCAACCGTCGGCAAGGCCGTCGGCAAGGACGAGGGGCGCGGCAAGGCGACCTTTGTCTCCCTGCTTGGCCTTGACGGTGCGCAGGCGCGCGCGCAAAGCCTCGTGACCGAAGCCTGCGACGCGCTATGCTCTTATGGGGCAAAGGCCGATGCCTTGCGGGACGCCGCCCGCTTCGTTATCTCCCGGCAGAACTGAATGCGAGTAGATTGATGACCACCACCCCCGACACCCCGCTTCTTGACCGCGTGGCCTCTCCGGCGGACCTCAAGCGGATGTCGGATGCCGAGCTGGAACAGCTCGCGCATGAGCTGCGGGCGGAAACCATCGCGGCAGTATCGCAGACCGGCGGCCATCTGGGGGCCGGGCTTGGCGTCGTCGAGCTGACCGTGGCGCTGCACGCGGTGTTCGACACGCCGCGCGACAAGCTGATCTGGGACGTGTCGCATCAGGCCTATCCGCACAAGATCCTGACCGGGCGGCGCGACCGCATCCGCACCCTGCGCATGGAAGGCGGGCTGTCGGGCTTCACCAAGCGATCCGAGTCGCCCTATGATTGCTTTGGTGCCGGGCATAGCTCGACCTCGATCTCGGCGGCGCTCGGCTTTGCGGTGGCGCGCGATCTGGGCGGCACCACCGATACCGGCGCGGGCGATGCCATCGCGGTGATCGGCGATGGATCGATGTCGGCAGGCATGGCCTATGAGGCGATGAACAACGCCGGCCACCTTGGCAAGCGGCTGATCGTCATCCTGAACGACAATGAAATGTCCATCGCCCCGCCCACCGGCGCGATGTCATCTTACCTGTCGCGGCTTTATGCCGAAGCGCCGTTTCACGATCTCAAGGCCGCCGCCAAGGGCGCGGTTTCGCTGTTGCCCCCGCCCCTGCGCGAAGGCGCAAAGCGGGCGAAAGAGATGCTCAAGGGCATGGCCGTTGGCGGCACCCTGTTCGAGGAGCTGGGCTTCAGCTACATCGGCCCGATCGATGGGCACGACCTGCCCCAGCTGCTGCCGGTGCTGCGCACCGTGCGAGACCGTGCCACCGGGCCGATCCTGATCCATGCGCTGACCCGCAAGGGCAAGGGCTATGCCCCCGCCGAAGGCGCCGCCGACCGTGGCCATGCCCGCGCGAAATTCGACGTCGCCACCGGCGAGCAGAAAAAGGCGCCGTCGAACGCCCCCGCCTATACCAAGGTCTTTGCCAAGGAACTGACCCGTCTGGCCGAGGTCGATCCGCGGATCTGCGCCGTCACCGCCGCCATGCCCGACGGCACCGGGCTTGACCTGATGGCCGAGCGGTTTCCCTCGCGCGTGTTCGATGTCGGCATTGCCGAGCAGCATGGCGTGACCTTTGCTGCCGGGCTGGCGGCGGGCGGGCTGCGGCCCTTCTGCGCGATGTATTCGACCTTTCTGCAACGCGGCTACGATCAGCTGGTGCATGACGTGGCGATCCAGCGGCTTCCGGTGCGCTTTGCCATCGACCGCGCCGGGCTGGTTGGCGCGGATGGGGCGACCCATGCCGGAGCGTTCGACATCGCCTTCATGACGAACCTGCCGGGCATGGTGGTGATGGCCGCCGCCGACGAGGCCGAGCTCAAGCACATGGTCGCCACCGCCGCCGCCCATGACAGCGGCCCGATCGCGTTCCGCTATCCGCGCGGCGAAGGGCTTGGCGTCGACATGCCCGAAACGGGCGAGATCCTGGAGATCGGCAAGGGCCGGATGATTCAGGACGGCAAGCGCGTCGCGATCCTCAGCTTTGGCACCCGTCTGGGCGAGGTGATGGCCGCCGCTGAAAAGCTTCAGGCGCGTGGCATCACCCCCAGCATTGCCGATGCGCGCTTTGCCAAACCGCTCGACCGCGATCTGATCCTGCGGCTGGCCCGCGACCACGAGGCGCTGATCACCATCGAGGAAGGCGCAATCGGCGGCTTTGGCAGCCATGTGGCGCAATTGCTGGCCGACGAAGCCGTGTTCGACCACGGGCTGAAATTCCGCTCGATGGTGCTGCCTGATACCTTCATCGACCACGCCAGCCCCGATGCGATGTACCGCAGCGCCGGGCTGGACGCCGCGCAGATCGAGGCAAAGGTGCTGAGCCTGCTTGGGGTCGAGGTGCTAAGCCGCAAGGCCTGACGGCTACGCGCCCTGCAGCGCGCGCAGCCCGGCGCGGTAGTCGGGGTAGATCAGCTGAACGCCCAGTTCTTCCTTGATCCGGCGATTCGAAACGCGCTTGCTTTCGGCATAGAAACTGCGTGCCATCGGGGTCAGCTCGGCTGTGTCGAATGCCTCTTCTTCGGGCAGCGGAAGGCCCAGCAAAGCGGCAGCAAATTCGATCACCTCTTGCGGCGGGGCCGGATCATCGTCGCACAGATTGTAGATCGCGCCGGGATTGGGCTGGCGGATCGACGCGTCGAGCGTCTGCGCGATGTCCTCGACATGGATGCGGCTGAACACCTGACCGGGCTTGATGATGCGCCGCGCGGTGCCCCGGCGCAGCTTTTCGAACGGCCCGCGGCCCGGACCGTAAATCCCGGCAAGGCGGAAGATATGCAGCGGCAGATCCGGGATCGCCTGCCACGCCGCCTCGGCGGCAACGCGCATCTGGCCGCGGCGGGTGCTCGGGTCTGGCGGGGTCGTCTCGTCGACCCAGCCGCCCGCCTGATCGCCGTAAACCCCGGTTGTGGAAAGATAACCGACCCACGCCAGCGACGATGCCCGCCGCACGATCGCCTGCTGGGCAAGGCGCAGCGCCGGATCACCATCGGCATCCGGCCCGGCTGAGACCAGCAGATGCGTGGCTTGCGCAAGCGCGTCTTCGACGGCTTGCGGCGTCCAGTCCACCGGCACGACCCCGGCAGAGCGCAGACGCTCGGCCTTTGACGCATCGCGCGTGGTGCCAAGCACCGTCCAGCCTTGCGGCAGCAACCGCTGAGCCAGAGCCTGCGCCGAATAGCCATGTCCAAGAGAGAGCAGCACGTTTTTCATGCGCAAATCCTGACCGTCGCCGCGCCGGGATGCAAGGGGCGGCGCATGGGCGAAGACACGCCGACGCAAATCCTCGCGTCTGGCCGGATTGCGGCGGGTGCGCTAAGGCCGATTGCAGGCGTTTGACAGCATACCGAGGATCCATGACCCCGATTTCCCGCCGAGGCGTCCTTGCGCTCATTCCCGGCGCCCTTGCCGCCTGCAGCATGTCTCCCCAGCAGGCCGAAGCCCCCAAGGCGATGAATTTCAACCCGCCGCTTTATCCGAATGAAACGGCGGAATTGCGCAAGCTGATCAACAAATGGTCAGACAATTACGAGGTCCCCCGCGAGCTTGTGCACCGCCTTGCGATCCGCGAAAGCACCCACACCCCCGAGGCCCGCAACGGCCCCTATTACGGCCTGCTACAGATCCTGCCAGCAACCGCCCGCAGCATGGGGTTTCAGGGCAGCGCGCCGGATCTTCTGAACCCGGATACCAACCTGCGATACGGCGTGAAATATCTTCGCGGCGCGTGGCTGGTGTCCGACGGCAGTCAGGACCGCGCCATTTCATGGTACGCGAAGGGCTATTACTACGAGGCCAAGCGGCGCGGCATGCTGATCGCCACCGGGCTGCGCAGCGCCTGAGCCAGTGCGCGGTTGCACCGGATTCGGATGCGCAGCGCCCTCCCCTTTTCGAAACGCAGAACGCGGGCAGAGATTTCCGCCCGCGTTCCAGATATGTGCCGATTTCGGCAAGGTCAGCGCGGGGTCATCCCCCGCAGCCGTTCGGAGCGGCGGCGCAGCATCTCGACCACCGTCAACAGCAGGATCGAGATCCCCACGAGGATCGTCGCGGCGGCAAGGATCGTCGGCGAGATCTGCTCGCGCAGGCCGGTGAACATCTGCCACGGCAGCGTCTGCAATTCGGCGGAACCGATGAACAGCACCACCACGACCTCGTCGAACGAGGTGATGAAGGCGAACAGCCCGCCCGAGATCACCCCCGGAAGGATCAGCGGCATCTGTACCCGGAAAAAGGTGGTCACCGGGTTCGCCCCCATGTTCGCCGCCGCCCGCGTCAGCGAGCGATCAAAGCCCACCAGCGTCGCGGTGACGGTGATGATGACAAAGGGAATGCCCAGCACCGCATGCGCCAGCACCACGCCCCAATAAGTGCCCACGAGACCGATCTTCGAATAGAAGAAATACATCCCGGTGGCCGAGATGATCAGCGGCACGATCATCGGCGAAATCAGGATCGCCATGATCGCCCGTTTGCCCGGCACGTGGCTTTGCGACAGGCCGATGGCCGCCAGCGTGCCCAGCGAGACCGAAATCACCGTCGCCACCGGCGCGATCAGCAGCGAGTTCTCGACAGCGCGGGTCCATTCCGGGTTGGTCAGGAAGTCGCGGTAGTGACGCAGGCTGTAGCCGGCGGGATCGAAGCTCAGCATTTCCGGGGTGAAGGTAAAGAAGCTTTCGGCGTTGAAGCTTAGCGGCATCACCACGAGGATCGGCGTGATCAGGAACACGAAGATCGCGCCGCAGATCACCCGGAAGGTATAATGCCACAGCACCTGCCCAGAGGTCAGGTAAGGCACCAGCGGCGTCCGGTAACGGCCAAAGCCGATCCAGTAGGCGAACCAGCCAAAGAACCAGCCGAACAGCCCGCCGATGACCAGCCCCGGCGTGCCGCTCAGCAGCAGGCCGACCACCGCGAACAGCGCGACCAGCCCAAGACGGGCGAGCTTTTCCAGCCCCTCGCCCAGCAGTTTGACCAGCACATAGGCGATGCCCGCCATGACGATGGCGCCGCCGATGACCCCAAGCAGCGACGAGCCGTTGGCCGCGCCGATAAAGATCCCGGCGACAGCGCCTGCCGCCGCCAGAACCCCAAGGGTGAACCCCAGCGGCTTTTCCCCTGCGGGTGTGAGAATGACGTCGTTCATGGCCTTATCCCAGCTTCACGTTGTCGATGCCGACGATCCGGTCGTAGGCCCAGTAGAGTATGAGAACCACTGCCAGCAGGATCGCCCCCAGCGCCGCTGCAAGCCCCCAGTTGAGCGAGCTTGAGATATGATAGGCGATGCGGTTCGAGATGAACGTGCCGGTGGTGCCGCCGACGATTTCCGGGGTGATGTAATAGCCGATGGACAGGATGAACACGAGGATCGACCCCGCCCCGATGCCCGGGATGGACTGCGGGAAATACACCCGCCAGAACGTCGTCCAGTTGGTCGCGCCCAGCGATTTCGCCGCCCGCACATAGGTTGGCGGGATGGTCGACATCACCGAATACATCGGCAGGATCATGAACGGCAGCAAGATGTGGGTCATCGCCACGATGGTGCCGAACTGGTTGTTGATCATCACAAGGCGGCTGTCATCGGCGATCAGCCCCAGCCAGACCAGCACATCGTTGATCACGCCCTGCTGTTGCAGCATCACCTTCCACGCCGAGGTGCGCACCAGAAGCGATGTCCAGAACGGCAGCAGCACGAGGATCATCAGCAGGTTGGCCTGACGCGATGGCAGGTTCGACAGGATATAGGCCACCGGATAGGCCAGCAGGATGCACGAGCCGGTGATGACCAGAGACATGAAGATCGTGCGCTTGAACAGCAGGATGTAGATGCGCTCGTTCTCGGGGCGCATTTCCACGCCCTCCGGCGTCAGCTGCATGTCGACCGAGTTCAGGAAATACCCGGAGGTGTAATCCGGCGCATAAAGCTTGATGGTCTTCCAGATCTCGGGCTGCGCCCAGTCCTCGTCCATCTCGACGAAGCCATCGGCAAAGGACACGGTCTCGAAGTCGGGGCTGTCTACCAGCGCATCGGCGGCGATCAGCATCTCGGCGCGCGGGCCGGTGTAGCCCGACAGATCTCCGGCCTTCAGATCCTCGTACAGCGCGGTGTGCACCGCGGACCACGGCTCTTCCTTGAGCGGGCTCTTGGCCTCTTCCTCCTGCTGGTAGAGCGCGAAGGCCTCGTATTGCTCGGCGGTCTTGGGCAGCAGGTCGGCGATGCCATCGCGCAGGGTGAATTTGGGCATGCGATCGCCCTTTTCCCACGCGGCCTGATCGGTCAGCCACTCGGGGTCGCCCATCAGTTCGGCCCAAGGCTGCGCCTCGTCCCAGTTCTTGTCGAGATCTTCGAACTGGTCCTGATAGACCTCGCCGATATCATCAAGCCCGCGGCCCGATTTGCGCATCAGCGACGAGGCGCCGGTCATTTCGTAGTTCAGCCGCGTGCCAAGCCGGGTGTGTTCCTTGCGCTCGGCGGCCATGTAGAGATCGTAAAAGGCGTCTTCATAGACCCCCTCGGGCGGCAGGCCCTGCCCGTCCCAATCGGCCAGCGCGGCGGTGGTGCGCGGCAGGGTCTCTGAAACGATCTCGTTCTCGACAGAGCGGAACAGCATATCGGCGATCGGCGCGATGAAGGTCACGAGCACGAACAGCAGCAGCGGCGCGATCAGCATCAGCGCGCGTATCTTTTGCAGGCGCAATGCCCGCGCGAGGCTCTTTTTCAGAGGCGTGCCATCGGCGGCCAGCATCGGGCCGGAGGCGTCGCCTTCTGCGCTTGCTTGGGTCATGGGGGTCCCCGTTGTCGGTTGTTCTGGTGCGGTCTCTTGCGGACGCGCTGTCGCGGGCGAATGCCCTTTGCAGAGGGGGCGGACCAAAGGCCCGCCCCCAAGCGTGTTTACTGCGCCAGCCAGGCCTGGAACTTCGCGTCGATATCGTCGCGATAGTCAGCCCAGAACTCGTAGTTGTAGAGCAGCGTGTTCTTGGAGTTCTCGGGATCGGTCGGCATGTGCGGCGCCATGTCGATGCCCAGATCGGCGTGTTGACCGACCAGCGGGGCCGAGCTCATGCGCGCGGGGCCGTACGAGATGTACTTGGCCTGATCCGCAAGGCGCTGGGTGTCGGTCGCGAAGTAGACGAAATCCTTGACGCGAGCGAGTGCTTCGTCCGACAGGCCGGTCGGGATGATCCAGCCGTCAAGGTCGAACACCTGCATGTCCCAGAGCATGCCAACGGGCTGATCCTGTTCCTCGATCACCGAGAACAGACGACCGTTGTAGGTCGAGCCCATCACGACTTCGCCGTCGGCCAGCAGCTGCGGCGTGTCGGCGCCAGCAGACCACCAGACCACCTGATCCTTGATGGTATCAAGCTTGGCGAGCGCCTGGTCCTGGCCCTCGGGGGTTTCCAGCACGTCGTAGATATCGTCCTTGGCGACACCGTCGCAGTACAGGGCCCATTCCATGTTGTTGATCGGGCGCTTTTCAAGCGCGCGCTTGCCCGGATAGGCGTCCATGTCGAACAGGGCGCAGATCTCGGTCGGAGGGGTGTCGCCCACCAGATCGGTGCGATAGCCTACGGTGGTCGAATAGACGATCTGCGGGATGAAGCAATCCGACACGATCAGGTCACCGAAATCGTCCGAGGCATCGGTGCCATCGTCGGCGGGGGCCAGAAGCTCGTCCGGGTCGTATTCCATCGCGAGGCCTTCGTCGCACAGACGGATGGCGTCCGCGGCGACCACATCGACGAGATCCCAGGTGATGTTGCCGGCCTCGTTCATGGCGCGCAGCTTGGCGACGGCCTCGTTCGAGGATTCATCCCAGGACACGGTGACGTCGGGGTGCTCGGCCACATAGGGCTGGGCATAGGCCTTGTCCTGGCTTGCCTGGTAGGCGCCGCCCCAGGAGACGAGCGTCATGCTGTCCGCCATGTCCTGCGCGAATGCCGAGCCAGCAGCGACGGTGAGCGCCGTCGAGGCCAGGAGGGTCTTGGTCAGTTTCATTGATTGCTCCCTGGTGTTGTACCCGTTTTGTCGAAAGGGCGCGTCCACGGGTTCGGGTCCGGGCCCTGTAAAGAAGCAGGCAGCCTGTCGCCGCCCGCCCCGGTCTTAATCTGCATCAAGCGCGCGGCAATCCTCGGGCAGCCAGCCGATGTTGACTTCCTGCCCCGGCTTCAGGCGTTCCTGATCCGCACGGTTGCGCGTCTTGATGACGAATTCGCGGTTCCCCGCCACCTCGAGCCGGGTGCGGAAAATATCGCCCATATAGACGAATTCCAGCACCTTGGCCTTCAGCGTATGCGCATCGGGGCCAAGCTCGGGGTTGACCTCGACCCGCTCGGGGCGGATCGAAACGCGGGTCTTCTGGCCAACCTCGGTGACGTTGACCGGCTTGGCGTCGATCATCGCACCGTTTTCAAGCTGCACGGTGCAGCGATCGCCCATCAATTGAGTCACAGTGCCTTCGAGCGTGTTGTTCTCGCCGATGAACTGGGCCACGAAGCTGTTGCTGGGCGCCTCATACAGCTCGTCCGGCGGGGCCAGCTGCTGAATGCGCCCATCGTTGAACACCGCGACACGGTCGGACATGGTCAGCGCTTCGGTCTGATCGTGGGTGACGTAAACCGTGGTGATGCCAAGGCTGTGCGCGAGATTGGTGATCTCGAACTGCATCTTCTCGCGCAGTTGCTTGTCGAGCGCGCCGAGCGGTTCGTCCATCAGCACCAGTTCAGGTTCGAACACCAGCGCGCGGGCCAGTGCGATCCGCTGTTGCTGACCGCCCGACAGCTGCGCCGGGCGGCGGCTGCCGAAATCGCCCATCTCGACCATGTCGAGCGCGCGCTTGACCTTGGCCTCGCGGTCCGATTTGCCGATCTTTCGCACTTCGAGCGGGAAGGCGAGGTTCTCGGCCACCGTCATATGCGGAAACAGCGCGTAGTTCTGGAACACCATGCCGATGCCGCGCTTGTGCGGTGGGATGTTGTTGATGCTGACCCCGTCGAGCTTGATCTCGCCATGGGTTGCGGTTTCGAAACCCGCAAGCATCATCAGGCAGGTGGTCTTGCCCGACCCGGACGGGCCAAGCATGGTCAGGAACTCGCCCTTGGGCAGGCTCAGGTTCAGATCCTTCACGACGAGCGTCTCGCCGTCATAGCTTTTCTGTACGCGTTCGAACGCGACAAATGCGTCGCTTGCTCCGGTATCTGGCAAATCCGGCTCCCCGTTGATAGATCGCGAATTTGTCTTCGCTGTATTGTAGGCAAACTAAACCGCGCCCTGCCCCATGTTGCAACCGGATACACGGCTTGAAATGATCACAAGCCCAAACACGGGATATTTCCTTGTGATATGCCGGAACTACAGGCGAAACGGCCAATATTATCCAGTATGCAGGATATTTCACCGCGCCACCTGGGGACCCCTGCCCCCTGAACTGGATGTACACAGATGTTTTTCAGGCTCAGAATCGCGCAAACCGGGCAAAACCGGCATGACAAGTGCCGTTTTCTCTGGCAGATGCACCGAAATTCACCACCCCCAAACCAGCTTGCCCGCTGCGAGCGATCCGGGCGCGGCTGGCCCTTCCAACGGGCGCGCAAGCGGCTAGCCCATGGGCAGGGGCACCGATCCGACTCGCCCGCCATGCCACAGGAGCCGCAGCCGACATGCTTGAGACCACCGAAGACATCCTCGCGCGGCTGATCGCCTTTCCCACCGTGTCGAGCGAAAGCAATCTCGAGATGATGCGCTGGATCGCCGATCTGCTCGATCCGCTGGGCGCCAACGTCGAGCTTTTCGAGGACGCCAGCGGCACCAAGGCCAACATGTTCGCCACCCTCGGGCCGGACATCCCCGGCGGCATCGTGCTGTCAGGCCATACCGACGTGGTGCCGGTGACCGATCAGGCCTGGAGCAGCGATCCCTTCGAGATGGTGGCCCGCGACGGGCTGCTGTACGGGCGCGGCACCTGCGACATGAAGGGCTTCATCGCGGCGACGCTGGCACTGGCCGGATCGCTGTCGCGCCGCACGCTGACGCGCCCGGTGCACCTGTGCTTCACCCATGACGAAGAGGTCGGCTGCATGGGCGCCCGCGCGCTGGTGCCCGAACTCAAGCGGCGCGGTTATGCGCCCACCATGGCCATCATCGGTGAGCCGACGGAAATGCGCATCATCGAGGGCCACAAGGGCTGCTGCGAATACACCTGCCGCTTTCACGGGCTGGAAGGCCACGGCTCGGCGCCCGAGCGCGGAGTCAACGCCGTGGGCTACGCGGTGCGCTATGTCACCCGGCTGATGCAGCTGGCCGAGGCGCTGAAGGGCCGCGCGCCGCTCGACTCGCGCTTCGATCCGCCTTGGACGACGGTGAGCGTCGGGCGTTTGCACGGCGGCGTTGCGCATAATGTCATTCCAGGCCTCGCCGAACTGGAATGGGAGATGCGCCCGGTTCAGGCCGGCGATGCCGGTTTCGTCAAGGATGCGCTGAACGCTTTTGTCGAAACCGAACTGCTGCCCGAAATGCGCCGGATCCATCCCGAGGCACGCATCGACACGCAGGTGATCGGCGAGGTCGCCGGGCTGGAGCCGATGAGCGACAACGCCGCCCGCGATCTGGTGGCGCATCTGACCGGCAGCAATGCCTGCGACGTGGTGCCCTTTGGCACCGAGGCAGGGCTGTTTCAGGAAATGGGCCTGTCGGTGGTGGTCTGCGGGCCGGGCTCGATCGCGCAGGCGCACAAGCCGGATGAATTCATCGCCCGCACCCAGCTGGCCGAATGCATCGGGATGCTGGAAGGCGTGGCGCGCAGCGTCAGCGCCTAGCCCCGAACGATCAAAGGTGTTCCGGGGACCGCCAGCGCCGCAATTGCTCTGAGATGATCACGGCGAAAGGCGATGCAGCCTTCGGTCGGATAGCCGGGCCGGCGCCACTGGTGCAGAAAGATCGCCGAGCCGCGCCCCGGCACCGCATCCGGCCAGTTCCAGTCGGTCAGCAGCACGATGTCATACAGCGGATCAGCGCGGCGCATCCGCTCGTGGCTATGGGCATAGGGTGCACGGACGGCGTGGTTGTAATCGACATCGCCCTCGGCATCAGACCACAGATCTCCGGGCAGGATCGGCTGCGCCCAAGGCGCGGGCGGCGCGACGCGGTCGGGCCGGTAAAGCGTGCCGACAATGCGATGCGCGCCCATGGGCGTTGCGCCATCGCCCTCTCGCTTGTCCGCCCGGATTCCGCCCTTGCCGATCGAACAGGGCCAGACCCGCCCGGCAAAGCGCAGCCCCATCGGCGTCAGCACCATGCTCATAGCAGATGCCCCGACTTGGCAGCCTTGGTGGCCAAATAGGCCTCGTTGAACGGGTTCTCGCCCACTTTCAGCGGCACACGCTCACTCACCGCGATGCCGCAGCGTTCCATCATGGCGATCTTGGCGGGGTTGTTGGTCAGCAGCCGCACCGCGCCAAAGCCCATCTTGCGCAGGATCTCGGCCCCAAGGCGGAAATCGCGTTCGTCATCTTCAAACCCCAGCCGATGGTTGGCCTCGACGGTATCAAAGCCCTGATCCTGCAAGGCATAGGCGCGCATCTTGTTGGCAAGGCCGATGCCGCGCCCCTCCTGATTGAGATACAGCAAGACGCCGCTGCCCTCCTGCCCCATCTTTGCCAGCGCCGCGTTCAGCTGCGGGCCGCAATCGCATTTCAACGAGCCTAGCAGATCGCCCGTAAAACAGGCCGAATGCAGCCGCGCAAGCACCGGGGCGGCGCGGTCGGGGCGGCCGATCTCGATGGCGTAATGCTCATCCGATCCATCCTCGGGGCGGAAGATATGCAGACGGGCGTTCTCGGCGGCGCGTAGCGGTACGCGCGCCGACACCACGTGATCGAGATTCGCCAGCGCCAGCAGCCACGGCGCGGCCTCGTTGCCGTCGATCAGGGTCAGGAGCTCGTTGCGGGCTAGCGCCTCGGGCGATTCCAGCGGCATCACCAGCGCCGCCGGTAACAGACGCGCCGATTTCGCCAACGTGATCGCCAGCCGGTGCAGCGCCGCGTTGCCCTCGCGCCGCGTGGCAAGCGGGCCCTTCATCGGTGCCGACAGATCGTCCTTGGGATCGGCGATGGCCTGAACCCAGCCGATATCGGCGCCCTTGGGCAGCACCACCCGCGCGACATCGCCGTCATACGCCCGCGCCTTGAGCGTCTCGGCCCGGCGCGCGGTCAGCACCAGATCGGGCGCGCCCCGCGCCAGCATCTCTGCCAGCCGCTCGGGCGCGCCGGTCTCGGCCGCCAGCATCAGAACCCCACCCTCGCCGCCGGTCAGCACCACCGGCACCCCCATGCGCAGATCGGCCCGCGCGCGGGCAAGAAGTTCCATAAGGCTTGGGGCAAGGGACATGCGAGTCTTCCAGATCAGAGGCGGCACTGCAACAAATCAGCCCGGATCCTGTAACAAAAGCCCTAGCGCAACACGAGGGCGTGAGACAGTTGCAGCAAAACTTGCCCACACGCAACGGTGTTTCCATGTGAGGGGAAACGAGACAAGGAAGACCGAGACATGCCCCAGATCAAGAACATCCTGCTGGTGGACGATGACGACGACCTGCGCGAGGCGCTGGCCGAACAGCTGGTGATGACCGAAGACTTCGAGGTGTTCGAAGCCGACAACGGCACCGGGGCCATGGGCCGGGTCAAGGAACAGAATTACGAGCTGATCATTCTCGACGTCGGCCTGCCCGACACCGACGGTCGCGAGCTGTGCAAGCTGATGCGCAAGCAAGGGGTCAAGGCGCCGATCATCATGCTGACAGGTCACGATACCGACGCCGACACCATTCTCGGTCTCGACGCCGGGGCGAACGACTACGTCACCAAGCCCTTCAAGTTTCCGGTACTGCTGGCCCGCATCCGCGCCCAGCTTCGCCAGCATGAGCAATCCGAGGATGCCGTGTTCACCGTCGGCCCGTATACGTTCAAACCCGCAATGAAGCTACTGGTGACCGAGGAGGATCGCAAGATCCGCCTCACCGAAAAAGAGACCAGCATCCTGAAGTACCTCTATCGCTCGACCGAAGGCGTGGTGCCCCGCGATGTCCTGCTGCACGAGGTCTGGGGGTATAATGCGGGCGTCACGACTCACACGCTGGAAACCCACATCTACCGCCTGCGTCAAAAGATCGAGCCCGATCCTTCGAATGCGCGCATCCTTGTGACTGAATCCGGCGGCTATCGTCTAGTCTCCTGATGCAAAGGCAGGCCTGGCCACAATGCCCGGCCTGCCTCCGGCGGGAGTTTATCCGGCAAGATGAAGCAGGGCGCTGCGCCTTACCTTCATCTTGCCAGATAAACTCCGGGGGGAGCGCGTAGCGCAGGGGGCTAGCCCCCTCTGCCCCTGAGACAGCGCACTCTGTCATTAATGCGTTTCGCTTTGAACCTGAGTCGCGGGGGATTCCCTTGATCCGACAGATGTGATTCATCCATCTTGGGAGGACGGATCATGTCAGTACCGCTGCCTCCTGCGCGGCGAGCGCGGTTTCAGGAATACATTGAAGAAGGGTTAAGCGGGCAGGCGGCAGCTTTTCGTCGAAGTTGTCCGCGGCACGGGCGCGCGGTGGGCACGGGGGGCTCGGACCAAGGGCCATACGGAACCCGCCGTCAGGGCCCACCACACGGCCGGGAGGGGAAGCTGGCCTCGCATCAGGCTTTCCTTGAAGAGCTTATCGCCCAGGACCCCGACATAACGCTCTTCGAACTGCCTGATGCGATGGCAGAGGGAGGGCGGGCACATCCCTCTTCCATCGCCAAGCTGCTGTCCCGGCTTAGCTACACGTTCAAAAAAGTCGCTGGTCGCCAAAGAGCGCCGTCGAGCCAAGGTAAGACAGCAGCGCGCCGGTTGATTCAGGCATTAGGCTCCGGCCATCACGTCCTTTCTCGAACACGTTGCCTTCATTTATAAAAACTCAGTGAACGTGAGCCTGGCCCGCCTGCGCAGCAGGGCCAAGCGAGGGAGCGGCTGACCACGGACGCCCCCTTTGGCCGTTGGGGAACGAAGACCTTGATCACGGGCTTGACCCAAGATGCACTGATCCCCCCGTGGGTCATCAAAGTGGGAATGGATGGCTCCGCGTTTGCCGTCTGCATCCGCAAAGTGCTGGTGCCTGAGATCGCCCCCGGCACGGTCGTCATCCGTGACAACCTAGCCACGCACCGGAACGCGGAAGCCGCCGAGGCCTTGCGCGACCACGGCTGCTGGTTCCTTTACCTGCCGCCATACCCGCCAGACCTGAACCCCACCGAACTGGCTCTGTTGCATAAATCGGGTGACGGCCAAATCCCTCCTTTCGCCGGACTCATCCTACGGCTGTCGTGAGATTTCTTTGCAATGCGCGCCCTTCATCCCGGTCGGTCAGTGGAGGCTCTGCCTGAAACGGATGGGCCAATCTTTCATGGCACGGGACTTCGGCAGGCAGGTCGCGGCCATCCAACTCCGTATCGCGGCGCTCAATCGCTATTGCGCGCATGGCATATCTGTCAGCGAGCGCTTAGGGTAAACCCTTATGGGGTAAGAGAAAGAACGCCCTTCACCCGATTTGTGCGACAAAGCTGGCAGAGTGAAGATGGTTTCAAGACGCGGCGCACCTTATCCTTGGATGAAAACGTAGGTGCCCTGCCCCGGCTCCTGAGAACGGGTGGAAACCTTTGCTGCAACGCGGCGACGGTCGTCAGATTGACGACAGGCGGAATTCCGCCTTTTGACAGAGCAAACGGGCATTGTACAAATACCTTTGAGTATTAGATAAGGGCTGTCCCGTTGCATGTGCGGGTTCTCACATGCACCTCCCTGTTGGACTTGGCCGGGCGTCATTGCCCGGCCCTTTTTTTCTGCCAGCTCTGCCAAGGCTATTGCCGGGCCGCGCCAGCAAGAGCTGGTTTTGCAACGCAAAGCCTGCAATTCGGGTCCGGACATCACATTGCATCGCAAGCGCAGCGCCGGGAACTTGCGTCCCGCCATGTGATCAGCGCTTTTCAAGAATAGACTGGGCCCCGGGATACCCCGCCCCGGGGCCCATTGGCTGGCGTTAGGTCCGTGAGTGGCGCCGCCGTATTCGCATTTGCTAGCATCCAATCATGCAGACATTAACAAATTGGTAATTTCCTTGATGACAAGGTCGACGCCAGCATTTCCATCGCACCTTTATTCAAACTGACCCGGCAAAATGAAAACACCCCGACCTTTCGGTCGGGGTGCTGACATCACGGTCGAAAGGCGATGCCTTATTCGGCGTCTTCCTTGTTCTTTTCGGGGGCCAGCTCTTCGCCGGTCGCCTGATCCACCATCTTCATCGCGAGGCGCACCTTGCCGCGATCGTCAAAGCCCAGAAGCTTGACATAGACTTCCTGTCCTTCCTTCAGAACGTCCGAAGGATGGTTCAGGCGGCGGTTTTCGATCTGGCTGACATGCACAAGGCCGTCACGCTTGCCGAAGAAGTTCACGAAGGCGCCGAAATCGACGATCTTCACGACCTTGCCCTTGTAGACCTTGTTTTCCTCGGGCTCGGCCACGATCGAATAGATCATGTCATAGGCCTTCTGGATGGCTTCGCCGTTCGGCGAGGCGATCTTGATCACGCCATCGTCGTTGATGTCGACCTTGGCGCCCGACACTTCGACGATCTCGCGGATGACCTTGCCGCCCGAGCCGATCACTTCACGGATCTTGTCGGTGGGGATGTTCATGGTCTCGATGCGCGGCGCATGTTCAGAGAACTCGCCCGCCTCGGTCAGCGCCTTGGACATCTCGCCCAGAATGTGCAGACGACCGGCCTTGGCCTGCGCCAGCGCCTGCTTCATGATCTCGGGGGTGATGCCCGCGACCTTGATGTCCATCTGCAGCGAGGTGATGCCGTTTTCGGTGCCCGCAACCTTGAAATCCATGTCGCCGAGGTGATCCTCGTCGCCAAGGATGTCCGACAGGACCGCCCATTCGCCATCGTCCTCAAGCACAAGACCCATGGCCACACCGGCCACCGGCGCCTTGAGCGGAACGCCCGCGTCCATCATCGACAGCGAACCGCCGCAGACCGACGCCATCGACGACGAGCCGTTGGATTCGGTGATCTCGGACACGATGCGGATGGTGTAGGGGAAATCCGTCGCCGCCGGCAGAACCGCCTGCAGCGCGCGCCATGCCAGCTTGCCATGGCCGATTTCGCGGCGGCCCGGACCGGACACACGACCCACTTCGCCGACCGAATAGGGCGGGAAGTTGTAGTGCAGCATGAAGTTGGATTTGAAGTTGCCGTGCAGCGCGTCGATGAACTGTTCGTCATCGCCGGTGCCCAGCGTGGTCACGACCAGCGCCTGGGTTTCACCGCGGGTGAACAGCGCAGAGCCGTGGGTGCGCGGCAGAACCTTGGTTTCCGACACGATCGGGCGGATCTCGTCAAGCGCACGACCATCGATGCGGCGCTTGTTCTTCACCACATCGGCGCGCAGAACGGTCGATTCCAGCTTCTTCAGGGCCGAGCCGAGGTTGGCATCCTCAAGCTGCTCTTCGGAGAGCTGCGCCTTGATCTCTTCCTTGGCGGCCGACACGGCGGCAACGCGTGCCTGCTTGTCGGAGATCGCATAGGCGGCGCGCATCTTGTCTTCGCCAAGGCCCTTCACAACGCCGAACAGCTCGGAATAATCCGGTGCCTGGAAGTCGAACGGCTCTTTCGCGGCGTCTTCTGCCAGCGTGATGATCAGGTCGATGACCGGCTGGATCTGCTCGTGAGCAAAGACCACGGCGCCGAGCATCTCGTCTTCGGTCAGCTCGTAAGCTTCCGATTCGACCATCATCACGGCGTCTTTGGTGCCGGCCACAACCAGATCGAGACGCTGCTCGGGGTTGTTGCGCAGCCCCTGCATATCATCGACGGTCGGGTTCAGCACGTATTCGCCATCCTCAAAACCGACGCGGGCGCCAGCGATCGGGCCCATGAAGGGCACGCCGGAAATGGTCAGCGCAGCGGAAGCGGCGATCATTGCGACGATATCGGGGTCGTTGACCAGATCGTGCGACAGCACGGTGCACATCACCAGCACTTCGTGCTTGAAGCCGGACACGAACAGCGGGCGGATCGGACGGTCGATCAGGCGGGCGGTCAGCGTTTCCTTTTCGGTCGGCCGCGCCTCGCGCTTGAAGAACCCGCCGGGAACCTTGCCCGCAGCGTAGTATTTTTCCTGATAGTGAACGGTCAGCGGAAAGAAGTCCTGACCCGGCTTCGGCTCTTTCGCGAAGGTCACGTTGGCCATGACCGAGGTCTCGCCCAGCGTGGCGATGACGGTGCCGTCAGCCTGGCGGGCAACCTTGCCCGTTTCCAGGGTGAGGGTCTCTTCGCCCCACTGCATGGATTTCTTGGAGATGTTGAACATTTGCGTATGCATATCCTGTAGGGGAGCCTCGCGGGCCCTCCCGCGTCTCCCATTTTGCGTGGCGGCCCCATTGCCGCCGCCCCCTTCATCCTCTTGCACGCGCCCGGGGGCTATCGGCGTCACGTCTCAGATGGGGCCGCCCATATAGTGTTTTGCCACAGATTGAAAGAAAAACCCGAGATCCTGCTGCCGCGCCCCCATAGCAACGGCGCGGGCCAGCCAAGGCCCCCTGCCCCTGCCACCGGGCCTGCGCGTTGCCATCCTGTCCGCGCCGCCCGCGACCCCTGCCATGCCTTGCCCACGGCCTTGCGCAGGGGCCGAAAACGCGAAACGCCCACTTCGGTGGAAGCGGGCGTCTGCAAAACCGATGGGGCGCGATGCCCGTATGCTTAACGGCAGATGCCGAAGCGCTTAGCGGCGGATGCCGAGGCGCTTGATGAGGTCGGTGTACCGAGCCTCTTCTTTCTTCTTGAGGTAATCCAGCAGCTTGCGGCGCTGAGCCACCATCATCAGAAGGCCACGACGCGAGTGGTTGTCCTTCTTGTGGGTCTTGAAGTGCTCGGTCAGCGTGGTGATGCGGCTGGTGAGGATGGCAACCTGAACTTCGGGCGAACCGGTGTCGCCTTCCTTGGTTGCGAATTCTTTCAGCAGGCGGTTCTTTTCTTCGACGGTGATCGACATCGGGGTCTCCTTTGGGTTTGTGTGAATGGCGCAGGCCGGGATGTCGTCCAGCAAGGCCCGTGGAGATATCCGCCCGGCGGACCGGGGGATGTGCGCCTATAGGGCGATTCCGCGCGTTTGGCAAAGGAAAAGGCCATGTGGTCAGACAGGCAGCCCCACCGCGGCGCTTTCGCTGATCAGAACGATGCTGTCCGGCGGGGGCACATCCGCCGCGGGCAGCGTGGCGACTGGCGCGCCATCCAGCAGGATATCGGTCATGCCCGGCGTCTTGGAAACACGCAGACCCAGCAGCGGCGGCGCGCCGCCATCGCTGTCGTCCCAGACGATGACCATGTGTGCATCTGGCGCATCAGGGTCTGCGGGCGCTGGCCCCGCGTCGCCCCGGCCATCGTCCCAGTAGAGCGGCGCGCCCTCGTCCAGCGCCTCGTCGGTCATCTCGTCTGGGTCCGCCTTGGGGTCAGCACCCGGCCAGCGCGTTGCGGCGGCATCCGCCAGCGCGGCCGGATGGTCGGTGGCATCGCCGGGCAGGTTTCCGGCCAGTTTAGCGGCGGTCTGCGGCCCCGGCGACGGCAGATCGCCGCCCGGCGGCCATTCCGCGCGCAGAGCGACGACAGGGTCCGTCCTGCCGTCATCGTCAGGCAACGCGCCGTCACCCGGCTCGTCCCCGCTGTCCTGCGTGCCAAAAACCGCCACCGATCCCAGCACCATCATTCCCATCAGCCCAGCGAGCCAAAGCATCTGCCATCCCTCGAAACGCGCTCGGCCCCTGCATGACAGACAAAGGTAAACATGGCTCGAACGGCGGCGCGCCTTACGCGGGGCGCACCCACGGCAAGGGCGCAACCGCGTAAGGGACATAAAGCGGATGCCTCGGGTGCCCGTCGCGGGTCAGCCCGAGGTGATGCAGCTCGCCGCAAAGCTCCGCCACTTGCGCAGCGCGCCCCAGATAGCTGCCATGCGTGCCCCATGCCGCAAGGGTCATCTCCGCCGCGCGGTGCCAGCGCAACAAGAGCGCGTCGTTTTCCGGCCCGACCGGCACCGGCGCGCGGCGCAGATCGGCGGGCCGCGTGGCACGAAAGGCAAAGAGGTTGGCGATGCGCAACGCGCCAAAACCCAGCGCCACGGCCCGGCGCTGGCAGCGCTCGATGGTGGGATCGTTGCGCCGCTCGTCGGCGGTCGAGGGGTTGAGCATGATGAACAGCAGGCAGCCGCCCTCGCCCCAGCGCCGTTCGAGCCCGTAGCGGTACGCCTCGCAAGGCGAATAAAGCGCACGCGAGACAACGCCCGCCTCGATATGCTGCCGTTCGATCATGGTGCGCAGATAGCCCTCGCCCCGCGCGCAGTGCAAGCGATTGACACGCCCGCGCCGCGGACGCAGGTTCCGCGCAAGAACAGCGCAAGGACATCCCTATGGACATCGCCCGCATCGACGCCGCCGCCGCGCGGCTGGCCGGTCACGCCCGCCGCACCCCTCTGCTAAGCTCGCCCTTTCTGGACGAGATCGCCGGAAGGCGCGTGCTGGTAAAGGCCGAATGCCTGCAACACACCGGCAGCTTCAAGTTTCGCGGCGCGTGGTCGGCGATTTCGGCGCTGCCCCCCGAAACGCGGGCACGCGGCATCATCGCGTTTTCCTCGGGCAACCACGCGCAGGGCGTGGCACTGGCGGCCAAGCTGCACGGGGTGCCGGCGGCGATCATCATGCCGTCTGATGCGCCCGCCGCCAAGGTCGCCGGTACGCGCGGACTTGGGGCCGAGGTGGTGCCCTATGATCGGGCCAGCGAAGACCGTGACGCGCTGGGAGAAAAGCTGTCGCAGGAACGCGGCCTCGTGCTGGTCAAGCCCTTTGACGAGCCCGAGGTGATCGCCGGGCAAGCCTCTTGCGGGCTGGAAATCGCCGAGCAGGCCGCTGAAGCGGGGGTTTCGCAGGCTGACGTGCTGGTGTGTTGCGGCGGCGGCGGGCTGACCTCGGGCATCGCGCTGGCGCTGGAAGCCCGCGCGCCGGGGATGCGGGTGCGCCCGGCAGAGCCCGAAGGCTTCGACGATGCCGCCCGCTCGCTTGCCTCTGGCAAGATCGAGCGTAACGCCCGTTTGTCGGGCAATATCTGTGATGCGATCATCACGCCGCAGCCGGGGAACCTGACCTTTCCGATCATGAAGCGCCTGTGCGGGCCCGGCCTTGCGGTCAGCGAAGACGAGGCGCTGCGGGCGATGGCGCTGGCGTTCCGGCATCTCAAGATCGTGGCAGAGCCCGGCGGCGCGGTGGCCTTGGCGGCGGCGCTGTTCCGGGGCGCGGACATCGAAGGCGATGCGGTGATCTGCACCGTGTCCGGCGGCAACGTCGACCCGGCGATCTTTGCCCGCGCGCTGGAAACGCGCTAGCCCTTGGCCCAGGTGTCGGTGTCGAGAGGGATCGTCACCGGCCCGTCATTGATCAGGCTCACCTGCATCTCGGCCGCGAAACGCCCCGTGGCGACGGGCACGCCCTGCGCTTGCAGCTGGGCCGCGAAATGCTCGTAAAGCCGCCGCCCCATGTCTGGCGCGGCGGCGCTGGAAAAGCCGGGCCGGTTGCCGCTGCGGGTATCCGCCGAAAGCGTGAACTGGCTGACCACCAGCGCCGCCCCATGCACATCCAGCACCGAGCGGTTCATCTTGCCCGCCTCGTCGGCAAAGATCCGCAGCTTGGCGATCTTGGCCGCCAACTTTTCCGATTCGGCCTCGGTGTCACCCTGCATGGCGCAGACAAGGATCATCAGTCCCGGCCCGACCTCGCCGATCACCGCGCCACCGACGCTGACCTGCGCCTGCGTGACGCGCTGAACGATGGCTCTCACAATTCGTTGGCCCACGGCGGGTTGGCCCCGGCGCGCGAGACGGTCACCGCCGCCGCCGCCGCGCCAAGCGCCACCGCCGGACGCAGCGCCTCCAGCGATGCATCGCGCACGCCTTCGCGTGACAGCAGCCCCGCCCGCCACAGCCCGGCCAACAGCCCGGCGTTGAAAGTATCGCCCGCGCCGACCGTATCGACCACCTCGGCCTTGCGCGCGGGCACCAGCATCTCGCCCGCCGCCGTTCTTGCACTGACCCCGACGGCACCGCGGGTTTCCAGCACCAGCGCCACGCCGCCTTCCAGCAGCTGTTCAGGCGTGGTACCAAGCCAGAACATGTCCTCGTCCGAGATCTTGACGATGTCGGCCCGCGACAGCATCGCCGCCAGCCGCGCGCGATAGCCCGCCTCGTCGGTGACAAAACCGGGGCGAATGTTGGGATCCATCATCACCAGCCGCTCGCCCGCACCGGCGCAAAGCGCGGCGTAGCTGTCGGCGGCAGGCTCGGACACCAGAGAAATGCCGCCAAAGAACAGCGCCTCGACACCATCCGTCAGCGTCGGCAAATCAGCGGGGGTCAGCATACGCCCGGCGGTCATCTCGTCGTAAAAGGCGTATTGCGCCTGCCCATTGGTCAGCGTCACGAAGGCCAGCGTTGTCGGCCGCTCGCTGCGCGGCGCCAGCGAGGCATCGACGCGCGACTCGCTCAGCGCCTTCGACAGCACCTGTCCGAACAGATCATTCGACAGCCCGCCGAAATAGCCCGCAGGCGCGCCAAGCCGCCCCAGCGCGATGGCGGTGTTGAACACCGAGCCGCCCGCAACCGGTGCAAACGACGCTTCTCCGGTGGTTGCCGTACGCGGCAACATGTCGATCAGCGATTCTCCGCAGCAGAGGATCATGCCCCGCCCTCCCATTCCTGTTAGCGCCGCAACCTGCCCCGGACCGCCCCCTGAAATCAAGTGCGGATAATCGCAGGAACTTGACCGGGATCATGGTCGGGCGGGTTTTTGCGCGATACTCTGAAGATGTGGAAAGGACGGGGTTGCATGGGCCGCATGGCCTACCCCGATCCCCGGCAAAGGGCCGGACGCACCGCGCTTTGGGGCCCGGCGAGACGTTTGGGGCGAACGCCCCCGCGCCGCGCTGCGGGTCTGCCCGTTGCATCGCGTGAAACGCGACAGACGGATGCGGCAAGCGTCAACGCCCTGTCGGGTCGGACTGCAATCTCTACCCTGCCACGAGGAGGAGCATGGTGATGGTCCTTCGTGTACCAGTGGAACTCAGGTCGAGGGGCGTCGATCAGACGCCTTGGGAGGGTTCGCAGAGTCCACGGAGGCTGTGCGAGAGGTGAAAACCGAGGCGGCGATCCCCGTCCTGCCTTGACCGAAACCTTTGGCGCCGTCGCTGTGGAGGGGGTGGGCAGCAATGCCCACCCCTGCCTGTGTCAGCCGTTCATCGCGACCACATAGCCCACCACGCCCGCAACGATCAGCCCGGCAATGACCGCAAGCGCGATTTTCCAAGCCGACCATGGTCGTTCGCCCTGTACCCGGCCCGTGGTGCCGTTGACCACAAAGCGATAGGTCTCGCCCTTGTATTTGTAGGCGGCCAGCCAGACCGGCAGCAGCACATGTTTGAAGGTCACATCCGCAACCTGCGTTTCCAGCGCGTGAATGCGCTGCCGGTCGCCGCCAATGTCGAATTTCACGTCCCGTTCGATCTGCCGGTCCATGATGCCGCGCGCTTCGGCAAAGCCTTCGTCAAGATCGACCTGATAGCCTTCGGCGCGGAAACCGGCCAGAAATTCAGGGCGATAAGGTTCCATCCGCGTCAGATCCCACGGCTGAAGCGCGTCGGTGTATTTCTTGGGCAGGCTGCGCGAGGCCAGCACCAGTACATCGTCGAAAAACCGCGACACCCGGCCCGACGCGGCGCGCCAGCGCACCTTGGCGACGGTGACGCGCTGCATCTTGCCATCGCGCATGACCTGACGGGTTTCATGATAGACCGTGCCGCGCTGGCCGCGATAATCGGTCTGCGTCTGCGCGTCGAAGGTCCAGAACGGCACATAGATGCCCTGCATCTTGCGCCCCTTGCGGGCGTAATCCTGCAAACCGCCGGGCGCGAACCACAGCCCGCCCAGCCAGTCGGTCATCGCCCGGCGCGCCTCGGTCTCGTCCAACGCAAAGGGCAGCAGGCCGCGCGGCTTGATCTGGCGATGGGTGCCGGTGCCGGTGACCACCGGCGTGGCGCAAAACGGGCAATCTGCGGCGTGCACATCGGCGTCGAATTCCACCTCGGCGCCGCAATTGGGGCACTGGGTGACCTGCAGGTCTTCCATCTCCTGCAAGGGCAGCAGGTTGGCGATGGCCGCCTTGAAATCCATCTCGCGGATCGCGCCGCCCCAAGGGCCCGCATCCTCGACCGGCTTGATATGGCCGCAGTGATCACAATGCAGCTCGCCCTTGACCGGATCATAGCGATAATCCGCCCCGCATTGTTCGCAGGGAAAGCGGTGTTCCTCGTTCATCAGTGCCCTCTGAAGCCTGTCTCGGGAGAGACCCTAGGCGCGAAGCGGCGCAAGGGAAACCCGGTTTTCCTGCACGCCCCGCCGCGTTACGATGGCAACGCGAACAGCAGGCGAGGATGACGTGAACGCATTGGCAGGACTGGTTTTCGCGGCGCTGGCCGCGACGGGCGCCGCAGCAGAAGACATCGCCTACAGCTTCCATTGGGACGGCGCGAATGGCTATGAGCAGCACGGCGGCATGGCCTTCGACGAGGCCTTTCTGAGCCAGCCCGAGGTCAACGCCCGCGACCTGAGCTGCTTTTTCATCGAAGGCCGCAAGGACGGCGCCCCGATTGGCCGCTGGGCGCTCGGAATGCTGAGCGAGACCACCACATGGACGCTGACCTTCCTGCCCGCGCGCGAGGCCTTCGCCGTCTACGGCGCGCAGCACCCGATGCCGCAGGCATGGAACATGGACGGTGACGGCGTCGATTGCGGCAAAGGCGGCTTTGGCTTCAACATCGGCAACGCGGCGCAGGATCTGTGCCTTGACGGGCAGCTGTTGCTGGCATCGCAAGTGCCGCCCGACCGGCCCTTTCCGGCGACATTGGCCCCCGACATGCGGTTCCCGCCCGATGCCTGCCTCGGGCCGGACCTGCTGAGCGCGCTGGAGCTGCCGCGCTAGCTCCCCGGCGGTGGCGGCGGCATGACGGTGAACAGCTGCGCCAGTTCGGCCACGTCTTCGGCGCGCTTCCAGCCATCCTGCCCCTGCGTCCAGACATGGGTTTGCCGGGTCAGCCCGCCTTCGGTCACCATGCGGCCCAGCCGGGCCTTGCTGAACGGGCCGGAGGTCTGACCTTTCTCGGCCAGATGCCACACATGTTCGACCGGAGGCGGCGGCGGTGGAGGCGGCGCAGAGGGCCGCGCGCCCCACGGCCCGGCCTGCGCCTGACCGCTCATCTGCGCGCCCATCGACATGCCAAGCCCGGCGCCAAAGCCGGTGCCCATGGCCTGCCCGGCGGCAGAACCTTCGGCCCCCAGCGCCTCGGCGGCCTGAAATTTCGTGTAAGCGTCGAGATTGCCCAGCACCCCCATCGAGGTGCGCTTGTCCATCGCCTTTTCCACCGCGGCGGGCAGCGAGATGTTTTCGATGTAAAGCTCGGGCAGCGACAGGCCGTAGTCTGCGATGGTCGCGGAAATGCCATCGGCCAGCATCCGCCCCAGATCCTGCGTGTTCGCCGCCATATCAAGCACCGGAATGCCCGACCCTGCGATCAGGCGCGAGAATTCCTGCACGATGATATTGCGGATCTGAAAGCTGATCTCGTCCGAGGTGAATTCGCCGTCGGTGCCGACGATTTCCGACAGGAAGCGCGCCGGATCGGCGACACGCACCGAATAGGTGCCAAAGGCGCGCAGCCGCACTGGCCCGAATTCGGGATCGCGGCACATGATCGGGTTCTTGGTGCCCCATTTCAGCCCGGTCATCCGGGTGGTGTTGACGAAATAGATCTCGGATTTGAACGGCGAGCGAAAACCATGATCCCAGTGCTGAAGCGAAGTCATCACCGGCATGTTGTTGGTTTCAAGCATGTACAGCCCCGGCGTGAACACATCGGCCAGCTGGCCTTCGTGCACGAATACCGCCGCCTGCCCTTCGCGGACGGTCAGCTTGGCGCCGTATTTTATCTCATGGCCGTAGCGTTCGAAGCGCCAGACCATCGTGTCACGGCTGTCGTCCACCCAGTGGATGACGTCGATGAACTGGCCCGAAAGGAAATCAAGAATGCCCATGTCGGCCCCCGATCAGAAATGCTGTGTCACCGTCAACTTAACCACCCTTCGCCCGCGCACAAGCGCGGCGCGACAGAATTGCGCCCGCAAAGCCGGGATCGTTTGACAGGCAGGCTGTGACTCCCCCCGCGAACAGCGGTGGCAAAAAGGGGGCGGCGTCTTAGCTGCCGCCAAGCAATGCGGCGGCGCGCTGCCGCACAATGGGGCGCACCTCTTCGGCGACCATCCCGGCCTTGACGGCAGGATCGTAGAGCAGCTTCAGCAACAGCTCGTCATGCGTGGTCAACAGCGCGAACTCGTCGTCATCGTTGAAGATCGACGGGCGCGCCGCCGGGCTGTCATTGCCAAGACCAAGCCCCTGCGCGATTTCCTCGTGGATGCAGGACCGGCGCAGCAGGTCCGGATGTTCGGAGCGGATCACCGCGATGGCATCGCCGTAGGCATAGCCGCCACGCTGCGCCGAAAACGCGATCACCAGACAATGGATCGAGCGTGGCAGATTGTCGAATATCGCCAGCGCCGACGGGTTCAGGTCGGGCACCAGCGCCCGGATGCGCGGCGCCAGCGTGGCCTTGTCATCCTCGGACATGAACAGCACGTGGAAATTCGCCGGCCCGTCGGTCATCGCGATCGAATGCCCGGTGATCCGCGCCAGCCGGTTGACGTAGCCGGTCACCATGTTGGTGTCGGTCACGCGCTGATCCTGCGGAACGTGGTCGCCGTATTCGATGGCCACGCGCACCGGGATTTCCCATTTCTTGATGTTGCCGAGCGCACCGTTCGACGGGCGCAGCCCCGCGCCGCGCTCGTATTCCTCGGCCAGCGCGATGCGTTCGAAATTGCGCAGAAGCATGGTGTCGGTGAACGGCGTGTCCGGCCCGCCGCCATCGGTGCGCAGCAGCCCCTGCGCCAGCAGATCCTGCTGGACCTTCGCGTAATAGGTCTGAAGATCGCGGCTGGTCAGCGACTGGCTGGGGGCCTGCCGTTCGCGCTCCGGTGGCTCAGGCTTGAGCGGACCGGGCCGCGCCTGCGGCGCAACGTCGGTCTGGCGCGGAGCAAGTGTCGAGCTGTCGCAGGCGGCAAGCGCCCCGAGCAGCATCAGGCACGGCCCGATATGACGCAGCCCCGCGCGCATGGCTCAGCCGCGCCCGGGCACGGCGGTGCCAGCGTTGTCGCCCACGCCATCCTTGCGCGCCTTGGCCGAGGCCAGCGTATCGCGCAGATCGTGTTCCATCTTCTTCAGCTCGTCCTCGGCCTTGGCACGGCGCGCCTTGCCTTCATCGGCGATTTGCAGGCTTTCCTGAATGGTGGCGATCAGATCGGCATTGGCCTGCTTGACGGCCTCGATGTCGAAGACGCCGCGCTCCATCTCGGTGCGGATCGCCTTGTTGCTGTCGCGCAGGTTGGCGGCGTTGGCGGTCAGCAGCTCGTTGGTCAGATCGTTCGCCTCGCGCACCGCCTTGGCAGCTTCGGTGCTGCGCTGGATGGTGACGGCCTGCGCCAGCTGGGTTTCCCACAGCGGCACGGTGTTGACGAGGGTCGAATTGATCTTGGTCACCAGCGACTTATCATTTTCCTGCACCAGCCGGATGCTGGGCAGCGACTGCATCGTCACCTGCCGCGTCAGCTTCAGATCATGCACCCGGCGTTCCAGATCGTCGCGCGCGGCGCGCAAATCGCGCAGCTCCTGCGCTTTCATCACCTGTTCGGCCTCGGGCGCGGCCTGCACCGCCGCCTCGCGCGCGGGAATGTCCACGGTGTCGATCTCGGCCAGCTTGGCCTCCCCCGCAGCGATATACAGCGCCAGCTCGTCGTAGAACGACAGCGTCTTGTCATACAGCATATCAAGCGATTTGATGTCCTTGAGCAGGACATGTTCATGCTTGAGCAGATTGTCGGTGATGCGGTCGATCTGGCCCTGCACCTGTTCGTATTTCGCGGTGAACTTGGCAAAGGGCGCGGCTTTGCCCATCAGCTTTTCCCACCAGCTCTGCTTGCGGCGCACGTCGAGTTCCGACACCGCAAAGCCCTTCAGCGTGGTGACAATGTCGCGCAGGCTGTCACCGGCCGGGCCGACATCCTTGTTGCGCACCCCGTCGAGCATCTCTTTCGAGATTTCCTGAAGCTCGGCCTGCGCGTTCGACCCGAAAGAGACGATGGAATTGCTGTCCTCCATGTCGATTTCGCTCATCCGCGAGCGGATCTCTTCGGAGATTTCGGGCGAGGCCTCTGCCAGCGGTACGATGGCCTGCGCCTCTCCCGGCTCAGGCAGAACGACCGCGTTCAGTTCATCGACCATTGCCACGGACTTTGCAGCCTCGACTCTTACGCTCTCGGACATCCATACGTCTCCCGACTAAATTTTCCCGTTCAGGCTGCCGTGCTTAACGCGCGCGCAGCCCGTCCCGTTGCAAACGATCCCGCAAAACCTCGATTTCGACCGTAAGATCGGCGTTGCTGTCGAGCAGGAGTTTCTGGTTCTTCTGGCTGAAGCTGTCCTCAAGATCGGTGAGGAGCATCATGAAATCGCTGCGCGCGCCCTGGTCCCGGCTGCGGCTGAAGATATCGGCGAATTTCACCGCCGCATCGCGCGCGCCCATCAGATAAACGCCCAGATACTTGCGCGCGGCGGTCAGATCGCGTGGGTCTTCCTCGACAGTACGGATCAGCTGGCTGACCTTGGTGTGAAAGCGCTCGACGCGCGCCTCGACCTCGCGATCGCCCGCGCGGCGCACCGCGCCCTCCATCTCGGACAGGTAGGTTTCGGCCTCGTCCACCACCTTGGCAACGCGATCCTGCTGGAAGGTATCGACACCGTCCATTCCCTTGCTTTTCAGCGGATCGATGCCAAAGGCGGCCAGATGCAGCGCCCCGGCGCAAATCCCATAAAGCGGCGCGGCCAGCAGGTTTCCCTCCGCCCGCGCCACGGCAAGGCCGACGCCGATGCCCGTCGCCGCCGCGGCAAGGATCTTGCGCGGGATCGCCGGGCGACGTGCGACGCGGCGGGCATCATAGGCAGCCTGCGCGCGAACCCCGTCGCGCAGCAGCCATGCGCCAAGCAGAAGCGCGCCGGCCCCGGCAAGACCGACCGCTAGGCCGATGGCCCCATCATTGAGCGAGGTCGCCGCCAGAACGATCGGCGGCGCAAACATCACGTTGGTGCGCGCCCCCACCGGATCGACCGTTGCGCCGGTATAATGCCCCGCGGGCAGATCGGGCGCAGAGTCGTCGCCGTCGGGGCTGAATTTGCCGCCATAGCGCTTTGCCATGCTCAGAGCCCTCCGAGCCAGCCCGAAGTGACCCCGAAAAGCAGGACGATCAGCAGCACGTAAGCCGTTTTCTGCAACGCAGCGCCGGACATGTGACCTCCTGAGTGACCGCTGTTCAAAGCAAATCTAAGATCAATCCGGGCAAGTTGCTAGGGGGAAACCCCGCCATTTCGCGTTCGCAGCAAAGCGGTATCAAGCCACCTGATCGCGCGGCATCCGGTGCCACAGAACGTCGGCCTGCAATTCGAACGCATCGCGTCCGGTTCGGGCGCCGGACTTGCGCGCGCAACCCTCGTATGCCTCGCCGATTGCCACCAGATGGGCGATGTAGCGGCGCCGGGCCCGAAAGCGATCACCGCTGTCCCACGCGTCCAGAAGCGCGGTATTCTCGCGGTGCAGCATGTCGACCAGCATGGTGATCGGCTTGCGCAGCCGACGCATGCCGCCGCCGCTATCACCCAGCGCCCGGCTCAGCGCCATGACCCCGGTGCGCAGCGCCTCGAACTGGCGGGTGATCTCTGTATCGCCAAGGTTGGCAATCTCGCAGGCCAGCTCTTCGAGCTTGGCGTCGATGAGGATCAGCGTTTCGGAGGTGCTGGGCTGAAGCCGGTGCAGATCGATCGGGCGGTCCGATTGGCCGACGGCCTCGTTATCCGCCTTGTCCTTGAGCGGGTCCATCCCGAAGGCGACAAAGCCCAGCACCGTGGCCAGCGCCCCCAGCGCGACGGGCAGGACCAGCGTCTCGAAATGGTGCCCGGCCAGAATCATGACAATGAGGCCGATCAGCGCGTAACCTATGGCCTTGCGCGGCAGCTTTGGTGCGCGTGCGGTCTGCGCCCGGTTGAACGCGTTACTGACCTGTTGCCCGACGTGGATCAGCCGCAGTGCAGCGAGCAGCAACACAAGCAGAAGGATTGCGCTGAAGGCGGCGACACCGCTGCCCTCGAACAGCAGGCGAAATATCGGAAAGGACGCAAGGAACAGCACGCCAAGTGCGGAATCGAGCGGCCCGATCGGCACTTCGCTGCGGCTCGCCCGCGACATCTGAGCCTTGGTCATGCGTTCGGCCGAGCTTTCAGGCATCTCGAACCCCCTCTTGCCGCACCGAAGCCGTTGCCTTCGGGCATGGGATCACAGGAAATAGCTCAACGCGAAAATCATCACCCAGAGCACGGCAAAGCACAGCTTTGCCGCCGGGTTGCCACCGTAGCGCAGGCGGTGCGCCGCATCGGTCAGCGCGACGAAGGTGTCGCGCGCAACTGTCCGCAGGCTGCACAGCACGAATACCGTGGTGGCTGTCAGAATCGCGAAGGCCAGGATCGTAGTCATCATGGCCGCGAAACTGTCGGTGAAACCGGGCGAAAAAGCGGCGCCCTCCGGGAAAAACCACGGAATCTTCACTAAGGTTAACGGATACTTACGGGACGCGCGGCGCGATTACGGCCCTCTGCAACGCCGCGCGCACACGGCCTAGTTGCGCCCGGGTTTCGGACCAGTTTTCGGACCAGCCTTCGGGCCGGGGTTGCGGCGGCGCACCGGAACCGGGCGGTCGGGCTTTGCGCCCTCCATGCCCAGCTGATCGCGCAGCACCTTGCCGCGGATCTCCTGCACCTCGCCTTCCTTGAGCTGGCCCAGCTGGAACGGCCCGTAAGACACCCGGATCAGCCGGTTCACCGTCAGGCCGATGTCGGTCATGGCGCGGCGAATTTCGCGGTTCTTGCCCTCGCGCAGGCCGACGGTCAGCCAGGCATTCGCCCCCTGCTGGCGGTCAAGCGTCACCTGCATAGGTTGATAGCGCTGACCCTCGACGGTGATGCCCTCGCGCAACGGTGCCAGCGTGTTGTCCGATGGCCTGCCGTTCACCCGCACGCGGTACTTGCGCAGCCAGCCGGTCGACGGCAGCTCGAGCTTGCGCTTGATGCCGCCATCATTGGTCAGCAACAACAACCCCTCGGAGTTCAGATCGAGTCGTCCGACACTCATCACCCGCGGCATATCCTCGGGCAGCTTGTCGAAGATCGTGGCGCGGCCCTGCTCGTCGCGGGTGGTGGTCACAAGGCCCGCAGGCTTGTGATAGAGCCACAGGCGCGCAGCTTCGGCTTCGGCCAGCGGGTTGCCATCGACGGTGACCTTGTCGCTGGGCAGCACGTTCAGCGCGGCGCGCTCGACGATGGCGCCATTGACCGACACGCGGCCCTCCGCGATCATCTTCTCGGCGTCGCGGCGGCTGGCGACACCCGCGCGCGACAACACCTTGGCGATGCGCTCACCGGGGGGCGTGCCTTCGGCGGGCGCAGCCTGCTGCGCCGGCTTGCGCGGCTTCGGTCTGGGTCTGGGCTGGGGTCGGGCGCCAGAAGGGCGGCCGCCACGAGAGGGCTTGTCTGTCATGCCTGCCCCATACAGCAAGCGCCGCGCGCTGGGAAGCGTCTCGCCAAGGGCGCGGCGCTCGGCTATGCCGGGGCCATGAGTTTTCGCAGTCATATGGACAGCGCCCTGCGCGAAGCGCGCGCCGCCGCCGCCCGCGGCGAGGTGCCGGTGGGCGCGGTGATCGTCGCGCCGTCGGGCGAGATCGTCGCCGCGGCGGGCAATCGCACGCGCGAGCTGAACGATCCCACCGCCCATGCCGAGATTCTCGCCCTGCGCGCCGCCTGCGCCGCCGCCGGGTCCGAACGCCTGCCCGGCCACGCGCTCTACGTAACGCTGGAGCCCTGCCCGATGTGCGCCGCCGCGATCTCGTTCGCCCGAATCGCGCGGCTGTATTATGGCGCGTCCGACCCCAAGTCGGGCGGCATCGCCCAAGGGCCGCGCAGCTACAGCCACCCGCAATGCCACCACGTCCCCGAGGTCTATGACGGCATCGACGCCGCCCCCTCCGAGGCGCTGCTGCGCGATTTCTTCCGCGAAAGACGCGAATGCTGATTCTGTTGAACAAGCCCTTCGGCGTGCTGTCACAATTCACCGACAAGGGCACGCAGGGCAGCCCGCGCGCCACTCTGTCCGATTACGTGGACGTTCCCGGAGTCTACCCTGCGGGCAGGCTCGACCGCGACAGCGAAGGACTGTTGCTGCTCACCGACGATGGCCGCCTTCAGGCACGAATCGCCCATCCAAAGTTTCGCAAACCCAAGACCTATCTCGTTCAGGTCGAAGGCGATCCGACCGATGCCGACCTGTCACCGCTGCGCAAGGGCGTCACGCTCAAGGACGGCCCGACCCGCCCCGCCGAGGTCCGCCGCATTCCCACCCCCAAGCTGTGGGAGCGCGTGCCGCCGGTACGCTTTCGCAAATCGGTGCCCGATTGCTGGCTGGAAATCACCCTCACCGAAGGTCGCAACCGGCAGGTTCGCCGCATGACCGCCCATGTCGGCTTGCCTTGCCTGCGCCTTGTGCGCTGGTCCATCGGCGAGTGGAACGTCGAGGGCATTGCCCCCGGCACGTGGCGCGCGCTCTGACCCGACCGCCGCGCTTTCTTCAAGGTCCGGCCTGCCTCCGGCGGGAGTTTATCAGGCAAGATGAAGTCACGCGCCGCGCCCCATCTTCATCTTGCCCGATAAACTCCGGGGGTGAGGCCGCAAGGCCGAGGGGGCAGCGCCCCCTTACGCCCTCTCATCCTTGGGCGAGCCCATCACCACATAGGACGTGACCGCATTCACCTGCGGCAGCGTGCCCATCACCTCGGTGTGGAAATGCTTGTAAGCCACAAGGTCGGCCGCCTCGATGCGCAACAGGTATTCGACGTTGCCGGTGATATTGTGACACTCGCGCACTTCGGGCGCTTGTGAGATGGCCCGCTCGAACGCCTCCTGCGCTGCCTTTGTATGCGACGAGAGCCCGACCGTGATATAGGCGACAAACCCGACCCCGGTCTTCTCTGGCGAGAGCACTGCACGGTAGCCTCGGATCACGCCTGACTTTTCCAACGCAGCCACACGCCGCAGGCAGGCAGAGGCCGACAGCCCGACACTCTCGGCCAGCGCGAGGTTGCTGATCCGCCCATCGCGCCGCAGAACGCGCAATATCCTGCGATCCATCTCATCAATTATCGCCATATATTGCTATTCCTTTGCCAGAACGCCTGACTTCGCAACTATTCTCCGCCTCATACACGTCAGAAATTGCACCATGACAATGGATCTGTTTCTTGCACTGAGTGCCTTCACACTCGTCACCGTCATCACGCCGGGGCCGAACAATCTCATGCTGCTTGCATCAGGCGCCAATTTCGGTGTCCGGCGCACCTTGCCCCATATGGCGGGCATCGCCTTTGGCTTTCCGGGCATGGTGCTGCTGGTCGGGCTTGGCGTTTCCCGCCTGTTCGATCTTTACCCGGTCCTGCACGATGTGCTGCTGGTGGTGTCGGTGCTGTACATGCTCTGGCTCGCGTGGAAGATCGCTCATGCCGCGCCGCCTGCGCAAGGCACCTGCGAAGCGCGCCCGCTGAGCTTTCTGCAGGCCGCTGCCTTCCAGTGGGTCAACCCCAAGGCTTGGTCGATGGCGCTTGCCTCGATTGCGCTTTACGCTGCAAGCCGAGAGATCGGCGCGATCCTCTGGGTGGTCGGCGCCTATGTCGTCAACGGGCTGATCTCGACCACCACCTGGGCAGTGCTGGGGCGCGAAATCCGGCGGCTGCTGTCGTCTCCAACCCGGCTAAAGCTGTTCAACTGGACCATGGCGGCGCTGCTGATCGCCTCGCTGCTGCCGGTTCTCATGGCCTGAGCCATGTTGCATCCCGCGAGGCTTGTCGCCATATAGGCCTCGCAAAACAAGGGTTCCCGAGGCATGACGCATTATCTCGACTTCGAAAAACCGCTGGCCGAAATCGAAGGCAAGGCGGAAGAGTTGCGCAACATGGCGCGCGCCAACGAAGAGATGCACGTCGAAGACGAGGCCGCGGCGCTTGACCGCAAGGCCCGCGACCTGCTCAAGGATCTGTATAAAAAGCTGACCCCTTGGCGCAAATGCCAGGTCGCGCGCCACCCCGACCGGCCGCATTGCAAGGACTACATCGAGGCACTGTTCACCGAATATACGCCGCTGGCCGGGGATCGCGGTTTTTCCGACGATCACGCGGTGATGGGCGGCCTCGCCCGGTTCAACGACCGCCCCGTCATGGTGATCGGCCATGAAAAGGGCAACGACACCCAATCGCGCATCGCGCGCAACTTCGGCATGGCCCGCCCCGAGGGCTATCGCAAGGCGATCCGTCTGATGGACATGGCCGACCGTTTCGGCCTGCCGGTCATCACGCTGGTCGACACGCCCGGGGCCTATCCCGGCAAGGGCGCCGAAGAGCGAGGCCAATCCGAGGCCATCGCGCGATCGACCGAAAAATGCCTTCAGATCGGTGTGCCGCTGATTTCGGTCATCATCGGCGAAGGCGGATCGGGTGGCGCTGTTGCCTTTGCCACGGCGAACCGTCTGGCGATGCTGGAACATTCCGTCTACTCGGTGATTTCGCCCGAGGGCTGCGCGTCGATCCTGTGGAAGGATTCCGACAAGATGCGCGAGGCCGCCGAGGCGCTGCGCATGACGGCGCAGGATCTGCTGAAGCTGGGCGTGACCGACCGGGTGATTCCCGAACCGCTTGGCGGCGCGCATCGCGACCGGGCCACGACCATCGAAGCGGTCGGCAAGGCCATTTCCGCCATGTTGACCGAAATGGACGACATGAAGCCCAGAGCCCTCGTCAAGGCACGGCGCGACAAGTTTCTGGGCATGGGCGAAAAGGGTCTGGCGGCCTGATCGCGCCGCCGCGCGACGTCAAGCCTTTGCGCCGGGCATGCTCAACCTGTTCTTAAGAGCGTTGTGGCACCTCTTTCTCATTCCAGAAAGGGAACCAGAATGGAACTTCAGAACAGAGTGGGCATCGCCCAGCTGACCACGCTTGCGCTGCAAGGGGTCGATCTTCATCCGCTGCGCTCGCACCTGCTTCGCAAATGCGCCGAAGATCAGGATCAGGCCGGGGCGCTGATGGACCTGTCGGTGATCGACCAGTTGTACGGCGATCTTGAACAGGGCCTTGCATGGCAGGCCCGCGCCATCAGCGCCTGTCAGCTGTATCGCACGGATCGTGGCCGCAAGGGCAAGAAGACCCTGCTGGTCTTTGCGCTGCCGGTCGATATCGGCAGCAACACTCCGATCGAATTCCTCGTGCCCAGCGCCGATTACGAGATCATCACCTGCTATCTCGACCCGGATGCGGATCAGGCGTTTTTGCTGCCCGATCACGATGTCGCCTTCTGCGCCGCCCCGGCGGATTCGCGCGATGCGGTGCGGTTTTCGGCGGCGATCCGGCGGGCATTTGGCGCGGCAGAGCCGCGTGTTCTGAACCTGCTCGATGCCTCGGTACGAATCGACCGCATCTCGCTTCAGCATCAGGTGCCACAGACCGCCGGGCTAGTGCTGCCAAGGGTCATCGAGGCCAGCCGCAAGGCGCTGGAAGGTGCACTGCGCGAAAGCGCCGTCGCGCAGCTTGGCGGCTATCCTGTTATCATCCGCCCGGTCGGATCGCACGCGGGCCATGGTCTGGAAAAACTCGACAGCGCCGAGGGGCTGGAATCCTACCTTGACCGGCACGAGGGGCAAGATTTCCATCTTTGCCCCTATGTCGACTGCTCGTCGGCGCAGGACGGGCGCTTTCGCAAATGCCGGATCGTGTTCATCGACGGTGTGCCCTACCCCTGCCACCTTGCCATCGCCGATCGCTGGGATGTCTGGTACGCCAATGCCGGCATGAAAGACCACCCGGGTCGGCGCGCCGAGGAAGCCGCCTTTCTCGATACGTTCGACAGCGATTTCGCGCAGCGACATGCAGCGGCGCTGTCGGCGCTGAGCCAGAGCATCGGACTGGAGTATTTCGGCATCGATTGCGCCGAGGACCGGCATGGAAACCTCGTGGTGTTCGAGGCCGACAATTCGCTCATCGTGCATGATCTCGAATGCCCCGAGACATTTCCCTACAAGGGGCGTCACATGCGCCGGATCTTTGCCGCCTTTCGCGCCATGCTGGCCAGGGCGGACTGATCGCGGCTAGCCATCAAGAAAGACCCGCGCCGAGCGGACGATCTCGGCGCGGTCCTCGTCGCTTTTGCGGCGCAGGTTGCCATAGATCAGGCTCATGCGCTGGTTGTTGCCCAGCTTGTCCTCGTTTTCGATCAGGAAGTTCCAGTAGAGATAGTTGAACGGGCAGGCATCTTCGCCGGTCTTGAGCTTCAGCGAATAGCTGCATTCGCCGCAGTAATCCGACATGCGGTCGATATAGGCCCCCGAGGCCGCATAGGGTTTCGAGCCTAGCCGCCCGCCATCGGCGTGCATCGCCATGCCATGCACATTGGGCAATTCGACCCACTCGAAGGCGTCGGCATAGACTTCGAGATACCAGCGTTCGATCTGCTCTGGTGCAACGCCCGCCAGCAGGGCGAAATTTCCGGTCACCATCAGGCGCTGGATATGATGCGCATAAGCATGCTGCCGCGTGCTGCGGATGCATTCCGACATGCAGTGCATCCGGGTCTTGGCACCCCAATACATCGCGGGCAGATCGCGCTTGGCGTTCAGATGGTTGCTTTGGGCATAGCCGGGCATTTCCGTCCAGTAGATGCCGCGCACGAATTCGCGCCAGCCAAGGATCTGGCGCACGAAGCCCTCGACCGCGTTCAGCGGCGCATCGCCATTTTCCCACGCCGCGATGGCTTTGTCGCAGACCTCGGAGGCAGTGAGCAGCCCGATGTTCAGATACGGAGAGATCAGCCCGTGAAACAGGAAATCCTCGCCGGTCTTCATCGCATCCTGATAATCGCCAAACCGGGGCAGCGCCTCGGCGATGAAATGGCGCAGGGCCCGCAGCGCCTCTTTGCGGCTAACCGCCCAGCCAAACCCATCCAGATCGCCGAAATGGTCCGAGAATCGATCCGCCACCAGTTCCAACACCTCTTGCGTGATCGCATCGGGGCGAAAGCGCATCCGGTGCGGCGGCGAAACATCCTTTGGCAGCGCCTTGCGGTTGTCCTTGTCGAAATTCCACGCGCCGCCCTCCGGGCCGCCATCGGTCATCAACAGCCCAGTGCGTTTGCGCATTTCGCGGTAGAAATACTCCATCCGCCCGGTCTTGCCCTTGTCCACCAGCCCGGCAAATTCGGACCGCGAGCAAAAGAAACGGTCGTCCTCGAGAATGTCGACCGGCAGATCTAGATCGCTTTCCCAATCGCCCATCATCTCCCAGACGCGCCACTCGCCCGGCTCCGTCACGGCAACCGAGCTTGCGCCATGGCGTTTGACCGCCCGCGCCAGTTCCCCGGAAAAGCTGCCGGTGTTGCGCGCATCGTCCAGCCGCACGTAATCCACCGTCAGCCCGCGCTCCCGCAGGTCTTCGGCAAAATGCCGCATCGCCGACAGGATCAGCGCGATCTTCTGCGGGTGGTGCCGGACATAGGTGGTCTCGTCCGCGACCTCGACCATCAGTACCACGTCGCCGTCCTCATAGCCGCGCAGACTGGACAGCTCGCGCGTCAGCTGATCGCCAAGAACAAGGCGCAGGCAGCTCATGTCCGCGCCTCGCGGCGGCAGCGTTCAGAGCAAAAGCGCACGCTGTCCCAGTCGCGCGCCCATTTGCGCCGCCATGCAAAGGGGCGGTTGCAACAGGCGCAGATCTTGGCCGGCAGGTCGGATTTACGGCGCATCTTCATGGCGCGCGCCTTAGGCTATGGGAATAATCATCGGCAGGGTGCAACTTTACCGGCGCCTCGCCCGTCTCTTTTCCAGATAACGGAGGCACGACATGCAACTTCTTACCCTTTACGGCAGTACACTGGTGATCTTTCTGGCGATCGACGTGGTCGGCATCAGCACCATCATCAAGCCGATTTTCGAACGCCACGTCGGCGAGATGATGTCCGATCCGTTGCGGCTTGGCCCGGCGGCGGCGTTCTACCTGTTCTACATCGTCGGTCTGCTGTGGTTCGTGTCGGTTCCGGCGCTGGCCGAAAGCCGCCCGGTGCAGGCGCTGATTGGCGGCGCGTTGCTGGGGCTGATGTGCTATGGCACCTACGAATTCACCAACCTCGCCACGCTCAAGGGCTGGAGTTGGTCTCAGGTGATCTCCGATAGCCTCTGGGGCGCGGCGCTGACCGGCGTTTCGGCCTGGGCCGGGGTGTCGATCACGCGCTGGATTCACGGCTGAGCCCGCCGCACCACCGGCACCGCCGCCAGCAGCAACAGCGCGGCGGTGCAGACCATCAGAACCGCCGGGTTGAGCGGATCAAGGTTGGCGACAATCACCCCGGTGTAGGCCCAAGCCACCCCGCCCGCAAAGGCAAGCCCGCCCGGCCGCTGCCAGAGCACCACGGCCGCAAGCCCGCCCAGTGCCGACAGCAACAGCAGCGCCGCACCTTGCGAGCCCAGCACGCCGTAGCCGCCCAACACCACACCCACCGCGACGCAGGCGACCGATGTCACCCATCCGGCATAAAGCGCCACCGGCCACAGCGCGACGCAAGACCGGGGCGCGCGCAGCAAGGCCTCGATCGCCGAGGCCGCCATGAACAGGATCAGCACCGATGCCAGCAGCGGCTGGAAATTCGCCGCCCAGATCCACACCGTTCCAATCCCGAGACTGGCGATCAGCGGCGCGCGCATCGCCTGCCAGTGCGGGTCGAGCTGATGCCTCAGCAGCCCCCAGCCAGCGCTGAGCAGCAGCCCAAGGAACACCGGCCCCCAGATCGCAAACGCCCAGCCCACCGGCTGCACGGCGGCATGGGCCTGCACCACGGGAAACTGGGTCGAGCGGAACCCGGCAAACCCACCGCTCATCATCGGCGACAGGGCAAAGCTTGCGCTCAGCAGCAAGGTCAGCGGCGCCAGCAGGCGGGTCACGACACCAATCGTTTCATCAGGGGCAAGGACAGCGCATAGGGCAGCCGGCGCAGCAGTTTCAGCGGCAAGGTCAGGCGGCGCGGGAAATGCACCTCGAATCCGCGCCTGTCCAGCCCCTTGACGATGCGCGCGGCGGCGTCTTCGGGCTGCATCAGGCCGGGCATCTGGAAGCTGTTCTTTTGCGTTAGCCGCGTATCGACAAACCCCGGAGAGATCATCCGCACATCGACCCTCGGCGCCAGCTCGTTGCGCAGCGACTCGCACAGGTTGATGACGCCCGCTTTCGATGCGGAATACATCTGCCCCTGCGGCAGCCCGACATAGCCCGCGACCGACGCGGTGATCGCCAGCTGGCCGCCATCGCGCAACAGCGGCTCGGCGGTGCGGGCGAACAGGAACGCACCGGTCAGGTTCACCGTGACCAGCTTGGCGGCGGCTTCGGGGTCGATGTCCAGCACCTTGCCCGGATCGTAAAGCGCGGCAAGGCTGATGGCGCGATCCAGCTTGCCCGCCGCCGCGATCTGCGCCGATGCGGCATCAAGGCTGGTCTGATCGGCGGTATCCACCGTCACCACCTCGGCGCCGCCGATTTCCGCAGCGAGCTGTTGCAGTGGTTCCTCGGAACGCGCCGACAGCACCAGCCGTGCCCCGCGCCGGGCATAGGCCCGCACCAGCTGCGCACCGATGCCGGTCGATGCGCCGACGATCCATATGCGTTCTGCCTCAGGCATGGGACAGCCGGTATTGATAGACATTGGTGCGCCCGGCATCGAATGCGGCGATGCAGGCCGCAAGATAAAAGCGCCAGACCCGGATGAAGCCCTCGTCAAAGCCCAGCGCCCGGACCTCGCTCAGCCGCGATTCGAACCGTCGCAGCCAGTCGCGCAGGGTGGTGGCGTAATCGGCGCCGAAGGCATGCGCATCCTCGACCCGCAGGCCAGAGCGCTGCGCCTGCGCCTCGAACGCCGTCGGGGACGGCAGCATCCCGCCCGGAAACACAAAGCTGCGGATCATGTCGCCGCCCTGACGGTAGCGATCGAAATAGCTGTCACCCACGGTGATGGTCTGGATCATCGCGTGGCCCTTGTCCGACAACACCTCGCGCAGCTTGCCGAAATAGGTCGGCCAGTAACGTTCACCCACCGCTTCGAACATCTCGATCGACACCACGTGATCGTAGCGGCCCCGCTCGTCGCGGTAATCCTGAAGCGCGATCTCGGCCCCCTGCCCGAGGCGGGCCTTGGCAAAGGCCGCCTGTTCATGGCTCAGCGTCAGACCCTTGGGAGCGAAATCGCCGCGCCCCAGCGCGCGCTCGGCAAAGCCGCCCCAGCCACAGCCGATTTCCAGCACCCGGCCCGATTGCGCGCCAAGCCCGTCGATGATGCGATCATACTTGCGATGCTGCGCTGAAATCAGCGGATCTGCGGCCTGCGCATCCTCGGGAGCGTAGAGCGCCGAGGAATAGGTCATCGTGTCGTCAAGCCAGAGCTTGTAGAAATCATTGCCAAGATCGTAATGCGCCTGAATGTTGCGCTTTGATCCGCGCCGGGTGTTGGCGTCGAACAGGTACAGCGCTCGGATCACCAGCGATTGCAACGGGTTCCCATAGAGGTACGGCTCGACGGTGTCTTCGTTGCGCAGCCCGAAGGCAAGGAAGGCCGCAAGGTCGGGGCTGTCGCACCAGCCGTCGCGGTAGGCTTCGGTCAGGCCGATGTCGCCCTTGGCGGCGGTGGCGATCACCGCGCGCCAGTCATTGACGATCATTTCTGCCTGCGGACCCGGCTCGGGGCCTTCGAAGACATGGGTGATGCCATCCGGCAAGGTCAGGGCAAGCCGCCCGTAGCGGACCTTTTCGAGACAGCCCAGAAGCTTGCTTTTCATCTTGCGTTCAAACATTGCGTTCCACCTCCTCCGTGGCCTCCGAGCGACGCTCTGTCAGCTGCGCAGGTTTTGATCTAATTTGGACCCCGCGCAGGACAAGCTTTGCGGCCTGCCAGAGGATCAACGCCATCACTCTTTGCGACTGAAAGGCGTGCCTCCATGCGGCGCGCGACAGGCGCGGGGCCGTCAGCGGGCGGGCGGAACCGGACAGCGCGGTTTTCAGGCGAATCTCGCCGTTCTCGCCGATCCAGTCGACCCAGGCCCCGAACCTGTCAGGGCCGGGATCGAAGCGGAACACATAGACCCCCTCGCGCGGCAGAAACGGCGAGACATGAAAGACCTTGCGCCCGGTGATCCGGTCGGATCGGGCGATGGGGCGGTTGTCATCGTGATGGCACAAATAGAAATGGTGCTCGCCAAAGGTGTTGGACACCTCGGCCAGAACCGCGCGCAGCCCGGCAGCGTCGCGGGCCAGCCAGAAGCTAACCGGGTTGAAGCCGTAAAACGGGCTGCGCGGCAGAGTCACAAGGGTGACGTCGCACTGCGCCAGCCCGATGGGGGCCAGTTGGGCGCGGATGAACGCCACCAGCGAAGAGCCATCGCGCGGGCCATGATCGCGCCGCCGCACCGACCACAGGCCGCGCCTGTCGGGGTGGATCGGCAGGCGCTGGTCTTCGAAGGCTTGCAATGGCAGCGCAAGATACTGGGCCTTGTAACGAAATTCGCGGCGGATGTCGCCGGAGCGGGCGTGCCAGATGCGCCCGTCGATCAGCGCGCCGTTCCACAGGTCGGTCATTCCGCGGCCTCCAGAACCGGGGCGGGCGCGATGCGCTCTTCGGCCCATGGGTCGGGGCCGAGCGGCCAGTCAAGCCCCATGTCCTGCGCCACGCGCAGCGCCGACAGCACGCCGTCTTCGTGAAAGCCGTAACGGGTCCATGCGCCGGCGAAATGCACGCCCCCGCGCCCCTGGATCTGCGGTAGCCGTGCCTGCGCCTGTGCGCTGGCGGCATCGAACTGCGGGTGATACAGGATCGCCTCGTCATGGATCTGCGCCGGCTCGCGCTCCGGGTTCAGTGTCACGATCAGAGGTTTATCGGCTCCCAGCGGCTGCAAGCGGTTCATCCAGTAGCTCAGACTGATGGGCCGGTCCGACGGGCCCGGCGCGGCATCGGTGACGTAATTCCAAGATGACCATATTTTACGGGTCTTCGGCAAAAAAGATATGTCGGAATGCAGCACCATGCGGTTCGGCTCGGTGCGGAAACCCGACAGGATGTCGCGTTCCTGCGCATCGGTGCCCGCCAGCAGCGCCAGCGCCTGCGGGGCGTGGGTCGCAAACACCACCCGGTCAAAGCGCTCCTTGCCGGCGGCGCTGGCGACGGTGAGCCCCCCCGCCTCGCGCAGGACAGATCCCACCGGGCAGGACAGTCGCAGCTTTGCATCCGTGGCGGCCAGCAAGGCCTCGACATAGCGGGCCGAGCCGCCGCGCACCGTCAGCCATTGCGGCTGATCGTCAACGCTCAGCAGGCCGTGGTTCTCGAAGAAGTCGATGAAGGCGGCGGCAGGGAAATCCGCCATCTCGCGCGTGGGGGTCGACCAGATCGCGCCCGAGATCGGCATCAGGAAGCGGTCGCGAAACGTGTCTCCCAGCCCCAGCCGCGCCAGCAACGCGCCGATGCTTTCGCCGCTGCGCACCGACCCGTGCGCCTGCTTGAAGAACCGCAGCGTGTCGCGGATCATCCGCCAATGCGCCGGGTCAAGCAGGCGGCGCTTTTGCGCGAACATATCCAGCGCTCTCGTGGTGCCATATTCCAGCTTGCCGCCCTGAAAGCTGGCGGCAAAGCTCATGTCACTGTCCGCCAGCTCGACCCCCAGATGTTCCAGCAGCGGGATGAACAGCGGATAGGTGCGCCGGTTGCACACGATAAAGCCGGTGTCGACGGCGATGCCATCCACCTGCCGGGTGCGGGCATGGCCGCCGGGGCGAGAGGAAGCCTCAAAGATGGTCACGTCCTGATGCGGGGCAAGCAACCACGCGCTTGTCAGTCCCGAAATGCCGCTGCCAATGATCGCTGTTCTGATACGCCCGGTTGTCACGTCTGCCTCGCTCTGCCATGGTCACGGTCATAGAGACGACATTCGCGCGGAAATAGTTTCAGCTTTCTTCGCGCCCTGTTAACAGCCAGAGAGCCTTGCCCAACCTCCCCCCCGAAGAACTGTCGCATTTGCTGGCGCGCATCGCCCTGCGCGACCGCGCGGCGTTTCGTGCGCTGCATGATGCCTGCGCCCCGAAGCTGTTCGGCATCTGCCTGCGCCTGCTGCGCGACCGGCGCGAGGCCGAGGACGCGCTTCAGGAAATCTTCGTCAAGATCTGGCACGGGGCGGACCGCTTCGCCACGACGGTCGGCAACCCGTCGGCATGGCTGAACGCGGTGGCGCGCAATCACGCCATCGACCGGCTGCGCCAGCGCAAGGCGCGCTATGACGGGCTGGACTCCGCACGCGAGCTGGCCGACCCGGCGCCCGGCCCCGAAGCGCAGGCGATCACCAGCGACGACGGGCGGCGCATCGACGACTGCCTTGGCCGGCTGGTGCCCGAACGCGCCGAGGCGATCCGCCTCGCCTATGTCGAGGGCGAAACCTATCTTGATTTGTCGCAGCGCTATGATGTGCCGCTGAACACCATGCGCACATGGCTGCGCCGGGGCCTCTTGCAATTGCGCGATTGCCTCGCGCCGGTCGCATGATGCTGTCTGACGACGATATCGCGCTTGCGGGCGAATACGTGCTGGGCGCGATGGATCGCGCCGAACGCAGCGCCATCGAGGCACGGATGCGCAGCGACAGCGCCTTTGCCGCCGAAATCGCCCGCTGGGAGCTGCGGCTTGATCCGATGCTGGCCGAGATCGCCCCCGAAGCGCCCCCTGCCCTTGCGTGGGAGGCGCTGGAAGACCGCCTGTTCGCCCCGCCAAAGCGCCCGGCGTGGGCGTGGTTCGGCTTTGCCGCCGGGCTGTCGACGCTGCTGCTTGGCGCGGTGCTGTGGTTTGGCGCGCCGATGCAACGCCAGCAAGGGCCGCTATGGATCTCGGATCTTGTGTCGAGCGACGGGCAGGTGCGACTTGCGGCGCTTTATGATGAGCAGCGCGGCGAGATGCGCGTCTCGGTCGGCGGCGACGCCCCGCAGCAGGGGCGCGATTTCGAACTGTGGCTGATCGCGGGCGAAGCCGCGCCGGTGTCGCTGGGCGTGATGCCGCGCTCTGGCGCCGCGGCCATGCCGATCCCCGACGATCTGCGCGCGCTGATGGCGGGCGCCACGCTGGCGATCACCGACGAGCCTGCGGGCGGCTCTCCGCAGGGGCGCGCCACCGGCCCGGTGGTCGCACTGGCGCCGCTTCGGCGCATATAACCGGCGGCATAGGCAAATCTACGCAGGTAATCCTGCGAATTTCCCTGTCGGCGAACTTGTGCGAGATTATAAAACGTCATCCGAGGGAGGTCGCGATGTCCCGTCATAATCTCCCCCGGATCTCTGTTGTTTTAGCGAGTTATTTACCGGCGCAAGTGAGTGGGCGCCTATAGCAGTTCATTTTGTACCGAAGCCGGCGCCACGTATCCCCATTTGGCGTCGGCTTTTCTTTTGCGTGCATTCGCACTGGTCATTTCCCAGCAAAGGATTCTAAGGCTGCGCATATGGAGCTGTGGATCACCGTCACCCTCTTTGCCGCCTTCTTCCAGACCTTGCGCTTCATGCTGCACAAGGTGCTCAGCATGGGTGCGCTCAGCGCGACCGGATCGACCTTTGCGCGCTTTGCCTATGCGCTGCCGCCCGCGCTGCTATTCCTTGGCGCGTGGATGCTGCAGAGCGGGCAGCCGTGGCCACAGTTGCCCCCGGCGTTCTGGGCCTATGCCTGGGTTGGCGCGCTGGGGCAGATCCTTGCAACGATCTGCGTCGTGGCGCTGTTTCAGCAGCGCAATTTCGCGGTTGGCATCACTTTCAAGAAGACCGAGGTGATCCAGACCGCCCTGCTGGGCCTTGTGCTGCTGCACGAGACGATTTCGCTGGCAGGCTGGGGCGCGATCCTGATCGGTTTGCTCGGCGTGCTGCTGCTGTCGGATACGCCGGGGCCGGGATCGCTGCTGCGCCGCATGGCCAGTCGGGCGGTGGCGCTGGGGCTGGCCTCGGGGTTGTTCTTTGCCTTCTCGTCGGTGGGCTATCGCGCGGCCTCGTTGCAGATCGGCTCCGAAGACCCGGTGATGCGCGCCGCCGTGACCTATGTCTGCGTCGTGCTGTCTCAGGTCATCGCCATGGCGTTGTGGCTTCGTTGGCGCGAGCCGGGGCAGATCGCCGCCGTCTGGTCGGCGCGCCGGGTGGCGGTGTGGCTGGGGCTAAGCTCGATGCTTGGCAGTATCTCGTGGTTCACCGCCTTCACCTTGCAGACCGCCGCCTATGTGCAGGCGCTTGGTCAGGTCGAGCTGATCTTTTCGCTTGCCGCCTCGATGCTGTTCTTCCACGAGCGGGTGACGCGGCGCGAACTGGCGGGCATCGGGGTGCTGACGCTGTCGATCCTGATGCTGGTGCTAGCGCTCTGAGGCTTGCACCCCTGCCCGTCGGGTGCGATCACGGCCCCCACACAGGAGACCGCCATGCCCTTCACCCTCGCCACATGGAACATCAACTCTGTCCGCCTGCGCGAACCGCTGGTTTGCCAGTTGCTCGAACAAGAGGCGCCAGATGTGCTGTGCCTGCAGGAATGCAAGAGCCCGGTCGACAAGATCCCGCTCGAGGCGTTCCGGGCGCTTGGCTATGCCCATATCGTGGCGCGGGGGCAAAAGGGCTACAACGGGGTGGCGATCCTTTCGAAACTGCCCCTGCGCGATGCTGGCAGCCGGGATTTCGCGGGGCTTGGCCATGCCCGCCATGTCGCCGCCGAACTGGAAAACGGCGTGACGGTGCATAACTTCTACGTGCCCGCCGGGGGCGACGTGGCCGACCGCGAGGTCAACGAGAAATTCGGGCAGAAGCTGGATTACCTGTCGGAGATGCGCGACTGGTTCCACGCCGAAGCGCCGCGCAAGGCGATCCTTGTCGGCGATCTGAACATCGCCCCGCGCGAGGATGACGTCTGGTCGCACAAGGCGCTGCTGAAGGTTGTCTCGCACACCCCCATCGAGGTCGAGGCACTGGGCGAAACACAGAACGCCGGGGCGTGGGTCGATATCACCCGGCAGGATATCCCTTCGGGGCAGCTGTATTCGTGGTGGTCCTATCGTGCCCGCGACTGGGACGCGGCCGACAAGGGGCGGCGGCTCGATCACGTCTGGGCAACGCCGGATATTTCCGCAGCGGCGCATGGCAGCCGCGTCCTGCGCGCGGCGCGGGGCTGGGAGAAACCCTCCGACCACGCACCGGTGTTCGCGACCTTCGATCTGTAGGGCGCACAGGGCCGCACATTTGCAGGGACCAAAGGGCATTGCGCAAGCACTGGCCTTCGGCGCTCAGGCTGTCACACTGCCCAGACGCAGATCGTGACCCGGAACCCCAAGCGCCCGCCTCTCGTTGAGAGGTGCCTCAAGGAAAGCTCTGTGCATGTTCGCCAATCTGGATATTCTCTGGTCTCTTGCCGCGGCCATCCTGTTGCCGCTTGCGGTGGCCGTCGCCATCTGGCGCGTGCTGGCCAATGCGCGCACACCGCAAGGCTCTGCCGCATGGGTGACCTTTCTGCTGGCCGCGCCATGGTTTGCCATCCCGGCCTATCTGTTCTTTGGCCATGACAAGCTGCACGGCTACAAGAAACGTCGCCGCATCAGCCATCAGGTCATGAAGAAATTCGCCGGCTACGCCTGCGAGGTCGCACCAGCCGAGCGCCACCCCGGTCAGGAGGCCTTTGAACGGCTGGCCGAGATGCCGGTGACAGGTTGCAACAAGCTGCGCCTGCTGGTCGATGGCGACGAGACCTTTGCCGCCATCCACGATGCCATTGACCGGGCGCAAAGCTATGTGCTCGTGCAATATTACACGCTGGTCGCCGATAGCACCGGGGCCGCGCTGGCCGAACGGCTGATCGCCGCCGCGGCGCGCGGCGTCGATGTGCGGCTGATCTATGACGGGGTCGGCAGCTACGGACTGGACAAAGGCTACATCAAGCGACTCAAGGAGGCCGGGATCGTGGTGGTCGACCCCAAGGGCGCCACCGGGCCGACCTCGCGGCTGCAACTGAACTTTCGCAATCACCGCAAGACGGTGATCGTGGATGGCATCGAAGGCTTTACCGGCGGGCTCAACATGTCCGACACCTATCGCGGGCTGAACGAAAAATTCGGGCTGTGGCGCGATACCCACCTGCATCTGCGAGGCCCCGCCGTGGCGCAGCTGCAGTTGTCTTACGTCGAAGACTGGCACTGGGCGACCAACGAGGCGCTGGGAACGCGGCTGTTCTGGATGCCCGAACCCGAAGAGCACGGCGCCGATGTGGTGGTGGTGCCGATGGGGCCGGTCGACGAGCTGGACACCGGGTCGCTGTATTTCGTTACCGCGATCGCATTGGCGCAGGACCGGGTCTGGATCGCCACGCCCTATCTGGTGCCCGATGGCGAGGTGCTGGCCACGCTGAAATCGGCGGCGCTGCGGGGATGCGACGTGCGCATCCTGTTGCCCGAGGGGCGCGATCACTGGCTGACATGGCTGGCCGCTTTTTCCTATTTCGACGAGCTGCGGCTGGCCGGGGTCAAGATCCTGCGCTATCAGCCCGGATTCATGCATCAGAAACTGTTTCTGGTGGATGATCATCTGGCCGGGGTCGGGACGGCGAACCTCGACAACCGCTCGTTCCGGCTGAATTTCGAAACGATGGTGACGGTGTTCGACACGCCCTTCGCGGGCGCGATGGCGCAGATGCTCGAGACGGATTTCACCCGCGCAACAGAACTGACAACCCCGATCGAGGGTCAGCCGCTGTGGCTGCGGGCCGGGGCGCGGCTGGCGCGACTGCTGGCACCGGTGCTCTAGGAGGGCGCGTGAAGATCGTAAGTTACAATATCCGCAAGGCGCTTGGCACCGACAGGCGGCGCGATCCGGCACGCATTCTGTCGGTTCTGAACGGCATCGGCGCAGACGTGGCACTGCTGCAAGAAGCCGATCTGCGGCTCGGCCCCCGCCCCACCGCGCTGCCCCGCTTCCTGATTTCGCAAGAGACCGATTATCAGATCGCCGATCTTGCTGTGAATGACGTCAGCATCGGCTGGCATGGCAACGCGGTGCTGCTGCGCAAGGGGCTGGTCTGCAAGCGCAGCAAGCGGCTTGCCCTTCCGGGGCTGGAGCCACGCGGCGCGGTGCTGGTCGAGGTCGGCGGCATGACCCTTGTCGGCACCCATTTGGGGCTGATGCGGCGTTACCGGTTGCTTCAGATGACCAAGATCCGCGACTATCTCCGGGGGTGCGAGCCCACCGCGCTGATCGCCGGGGATTTCAACGAATGGTCCGACGTGCGCGGCTACGAGCCGTGGGAAAACGTGTTCACCCTGTGCCTGCCGGGGCGCAGCTATCACGCCCGCCGCCCCGTCGCCGCGCTGGACGGGCTTGCCCATGGCGCGGGGCTGGCCGTCGATGCGATGGGGGTCGAAACCGGGCATCTCGCCCGCCTTGCGTCGGATCACCTGCCGATCTGGGCCCAGATGCGGCGCCGCGACGCCGCCTAGCACCCTTGCAACCCAGCCGCTCATGCGCCATCTGTCATTCGGATATGACCGCCAGCAGCGGAGGAATGTGATATGCTCGAACTTGGTGGACAGGCAACAGCGCCTGCACAGGACCTGATCAAGGACGTGACCGAGGCCGATTTCATGGCCGAGGTCGTCGACCGCAGCCAGCAGGTGCCGGTCATCGTCGATTTCTGGGCACCGTGGTGTGGCCCGTGCAAGACGCTGGGACCGGCGCTGGAAAAGGCCGTGACCGAAGCCAAGGGCGCCGTCGTCATGGCCAAGGTCAATGTCGACGAAAGCCAGATGATCGCCTCGCAGCTGCGCATCCAGTCGATTCCCACAGTCTATGCCTTTTACAAGGGCCAGCCGATCGACGCATTTCAGGGCGCGGTCCCCGAAAGCGAGCTGAAGGCCTTTGTCGCGCGGGTGATCGAAGCGTCAGGCGGCGATGCCTCTGGCGGGCTTGATGCCGCCGTCGAGGCCGCCGAGGAAATGCTCGATCAGGGCGCGGCAACCGATGCGGCGCAGACCTTTGCCGCGATCCTCGAAGAAGATCCGGTGAACGCGCGCGCCTATGCCGGTTTCGTGCGGGCGCATATCGAGATGGAGGATCTCGATCAGGCCGAGGCGATCCTCAACGGCGCCCCTGTCGAGATCAGCAAGGCCCCCGAGCTTGACGCCGCACATGCCATGCTTGAACTGGCAAAGCAGGCCGCAAACGCCGGCCCCGTCGCCGAACTGAGCGCCGCGGTCGAGGCCGACCCGGCCAACCATCAGGCCCGGTTCGACCTTGCTCAGGCGCTGTATGCCAAGGGCGATGCGCAGGGCGCGGTGGAACAGCTGCTCGAAATCTTCCGCCGCGAGCGCGAGTGGAACGACGGCGCTGCCAAGACCCAGCTTTTCACCATTTTCGATGCGCTGAAACCGAACGATCCGGTGGTGCTGAACGGTCGGCGCAAACTCAGCTCGATGATATTTGCCTGACGCGCGGCGCGAGCTAGCTGGCATCTCATGTCCAGACGATTTGATCTGCCGGATATCATCCCGGTTTTCCCCCTGCCCGGTGCGCTGCTGCTGCCGCGCGCCCGGCTGCCCCTGCATATCTTCGAGCCGCGATACCTCGCGATGCTCGACGATGTGCTCAAGACCGATACCCGGCTGATCGGCATGATCCAGCCGGACAAGATGGCCGAGAAAGACGGCGGCACCGGGCTGCACCGCATTGGCTGCGCCGGGCGCGTCACCCAGTTTTCGGAAACCGAAGACGGGCGCTACATGGTCACGCTCTACGGTCTGTCGCGGTTCCGCATTCTTGAAGAGATCGATGGCTTCAGCCCCTATCGCCGCTGCAAGGTCAACTGGGATGGGTTCGAGCGGGACAAGGCCGGCACCGAACATGATGCCGGGTTCGACCGGGATGCGTTTCTTGCGACGCTGGATCGCTTCTTTCACCTGCGCGGGCTGGATGCCGACTGGGGCTCTCTCAAGGATGCCGATGACGAGCTGCTGGTGAATTCGCTGTCGATGCTGCTCGACCTTGCCCCCGAAGACAAGCAGGCGCTGCTGGAGGCGCCCTCACTCAGCACGCGCCGCGAGACGCTGGTGACATTGATCGAATTCGCCCTGCGGGGCGGTGGCACAGAGGACAAGCTGCAATGACCGACACCCAGCCGACCGAGCGCCCCGAGCGCCCAGTGGAATTCGACCGCCGGATGCTTGAAATTCTGGTCTGCCCGGTGACTCAGGACACGCTGGAATACAGTGCCGCGCGCTCCGAGCTGATCAGCCGGGGCGCGGGCCTTGCCTATCCGATTCAGGGCGGGATCCCCCTGATGCTGATCGACGAGGCCCGCAGGATCGAAGACTAGACCGGGTTCGGCACCGGCTCGCCCGCAAAGAAGGCGCGCAGGTTTTCCACCGCCATGCGGCCCATGTCTTCGCGCACTTCCAGCGCCGAGGTGCCAAGGTGCGGCAGCAGGGTCACGTTGTCCAAGGCGCGCAGCGCCTCGGGCACCTCGGGTTCGTTTTCGTACACATCCAACCCCGCTCCGGCGATGCGCTGCGATTTCAGTGCCCCGGTCAGCGCCGCCTCGTCAACGATGTCGCCCCGCGCGACGTTCACCAGATAGGCGGTGGGTTTCATCGCCCCGATGACCTCGGCACTGACGGCGTGATGGGTCGCGGGGCTGGCCGCCAGCGACACCACCAGCACATCGACCTCTGCCGCAAGCGCCACCGCATCGGCGCAATAGACCGCCGGAAAATCGAGCGTCTTTTCGCTGCGCGAGGTGTAAAAGACCTGCATCCCGAACCCGAAATGGCAGCGTTTCGCGATGGCCTGACCGATGCGACCCATCCCGAGAATGCCGACGGTCTTGCCCGACATGTGCAGACCCAGCATTTGCACCGGGTGCCAGCCCTGCCATTGCCCGGAGCGCACGAGGCGCTCGCCCTCGGCGGCGCGACGGCAGCTCATCAGCATCAGCGTCAGGGCGATGTCGGCGGTAGCGTCGGTCACCGCGCCGGGGGTGTTGGTCACGGTGATGCCGACGCTGCGGGCGATCTCTGTGTCGATATGGTTGAACCCCATGCCGAAATTCGCAAGGATCTTTGCCCGCGGCACGCCGGCATCGGCAAAGACCTTGGCATCGAACCTGTCCCCCAGCGTCACCAGCGCGCCGTCGTAGTCGGTCAGCGCGGCGCGAAGTTCACCCGCATCAAGCGGATCGGGGCGATCGCGATACTCGACGTCGAACAGGCTGCGCGCCTGTGCCACGACGCTAGCGGGCAGGTTGCGCCCGATCAGGATGCGAGGGTTCAATGCAGCCGCGCCCCAAGCGGGACCTCCTGTTCGGGGCTGGCCAGCACCACGGCGCCCGCGTCATCCATGACCCCCAGCACAAGGCATTCCGACATGAACGGCCCGATCTGACGAGCCGGGAAATTGGTCACCGCCATGACCTGCCGCCCGGCCAGCGCTTCGGGCGTGTAATGCGCAGTGATCTGCGCCGAGGATTTCTTTTCGCCGATCTCGGGGCCGAAATCGATCCAGAGCTTGATCGCCGGTTTGCGCGCCTCGGGGAAGGGTTCGGCCCGGATCACCCGACCGACGCGGATCTCGACCTTGGCAAAATCGTCGTAGGTGATCTCAGCCATTTGCAAGCTCCCGCGAGCGGTTTGCCGCAGCCGCCACCGTGGCCCGAACCAGCGGCGGCAGGCCGCTGTCGTCGTTCATCAAGACCTCGAGCCCGGCCTGCGTCGTGCCGTTGGGCGACGTTACATTCCTGCGCAGCTCGCCCGGCGCAATGCCCGATTGCATGGCAAGCGCCCCGGCCCCGGCAACGGTTGCCCGCGCCAATTGCAAGGCCAGTTCGGGGGCCAGCCCTTCGGCCTCCCCAGCCGCGGCGAGGCATTCGATCATGTGGAACACATAGGCCGGGCCAGAGCCGCTGACCCCGGTCACCGCGTCCATCTGCGCCTCGTCCTCAAGCCGCACAACCTCGCCAACCGCGCTGAGCAGCTCTTCGGCCTGATCCATCTGGGCGGCGCTGGCGCTGGCGTTGCCGATGATCGCGGTGATGCCCTGCCCCACGGCGGCGGGGGTGTTGGGCATGGCGCGGATCACCGGCGTTTCCTCGCCCAGCGATTTTTCGTAATTGGCGATGGTCACCCCGGCGGCCACCGACAGGAACAGCGTCGTGCCGTTGCCATAGGGGATCAGCGAGGGCAGCGCCTCGGCCATCATCTGCGGCTTGACCGCGATCAGCACGATGGCGGGATCCTGCGGCAGATCCTTGTTCAGCACCACGCGCTGCGCCTTGAGCCAGTCCGACGGGTACGGCTCGTTCACGAACACAGAAGACGCGGGAAGCCCGCGCGCCAGCCAGCCCTCAAGCATCGCCGAGCCCATCTTGCCGCATCCGAGAAGCACGAGCCCCCTGCGTGCGATCTCTCCGTCTTTCATGTCGTCACGTCTCCTGATGTTCGCGGCCAATCTGTCGCGGAGGGCGCCGGGTTGCAAGCGGCGAGGCCATGCATGGGCGCGGCCTCGCCGGCGTTTCACTCGGCCATGATCGACATCGGGGCCGCGCCGCCGTCAAGCCACGCCTCGAGCGGGGTCATCGGATCGAGCGCATCGGCATTGATGCCGCCCGGCCCCGGCAGGATGCCGCAATGATCAAGCCCCGGCAGCATGAACAGCGCAACCGTGTCTTTCAGCGCCGCCTCGCCGCCCGCCTGCGCGGCGGCCTTTTCGTACCAGTCCACCGTCTTATAGGGCGTGACGATGCTGTCCGCCCAGCCGTGCCAGACGATCATCTTGCCGCCCGCGTCGCGAAACGCCGACAGGTCTGGATTGTCGCCGTTATAGACCTCGGCCAGCGCCGCCATCCGCGCCGGATCGGTTTCTGAATCGAAATCAAGCGGCGTCCAGTCCGGGCCGGGGTCGAGCGGATAGGCCATGTAGCGCCCGAAATCGCCTGCGAAGGCGTTGACCAGCTGGCCACCGCCCTGCCCGTTGCCGGTGAGCCAGAGCCACCAGAACGGCTCCGATCCTTCGGGGATGCCGCCGGGGTAAAGCTGGGTGCCGTCGGCGCTGCGCGGTCCCTCGCGCCATTTCGCCAAGGTGGCCATCTCGGTGCCCGACAGGCATTCCGCGCTGTCATCGCCGGTACAGGCGAGCGCCGAGAGGTCGATCTTGCAGGCACGCGGGTCGGCGATCAGCCCGTCCGTCGCGCCGTCGACGTCGTCGCATTGTGCCATCACCGCATCGCCGATCAGCGTGGCCTCGCCCGGCCCGAGGATCTGATTGCCATCGGCGTCGGTGTTGGCCTGTATCAACATCGGCATCTTGACCCCAACAAGCCCGGTGTAATCCATCGCGGGCGCACCCGAGATGATGCCGTCGAACATCTCGGGATAACGCTGCGCCGCGACCTGCGCCATGCGTCCGCCGGTGGAACAACCCTGAAAGATCGCCCGTTCTGCCGTGCCGTCGTAGAAGGCACCGATCAGCGCCTGCGCGACGCGGTGCGTCTCGCCGATCGAGCGCCAGCCCCAGTCGCGTTCCGCCCCCGGATCGCCCATCGCCCAGCTGCCATCGGTGACCGACAGGCCAAGGTGACCGCTGTCAGAGGTGGCGGTGGCGTAGCCGCGCTCCAGCCCCGGGCGCATGGCGTTGACCCAGGACGCGCCCGCATCGGCACGACCCAGTATGCCACAGAAGCCGCCGCAGCCGGCCTGGTAATAGCCGCCGTTCCAGCCGGTCATCGGCAGGCGGATCTCGATGGAAATGGCGGGGCGGGCGGTGGCGCGGATCTCGCAATAGGCGGGCGCGGCGCCCTGCGCTGGCATCACCCGCGCCGAGCCAATCTGCGCGCCGTCAATCACCGTATCGCGCAGCCCGGTGCAAGCGCTATCGCCTTGCTGCGCCAGCGCCGGGGCTGCACTTGCCAGCACCAGCACCACAGCGGATGTCAGATAGTTCATGGTCTCCTCCCAGAGTTGCCTCAGAGAGGAGCTTTTCACCATTCAGGCGAGCGGTCCAGCCCGCAGATCAGGCCCGCCCGTAGGCTTCGGCAATGGCGATCTTGATCGCCTCGGGGGCGGATTTGCCAGCCCAGCAGATCAGCTGGAACGCCGGGTAATAGCGTTCCGATGCGGTCACAGCCGTGCTGATCATCGTGTCGATCTGATCGGGGCTGGCGACCTGCCCGCCCGACAGCACGAGGCCGTAGCGGTAGACCATCAGCTTTGGCTCGGCCCAATAGCTGAATGCCCCGGCCCAGCATTGATCGTTGGCAAGGTTCAGCCCTTCGTACAGAACCGGCATCGCCTGCTGCGGCGGTTCCATTTCGAAAGAACAGATCATCCGCAGCGTCTCGTCAAAGGGCGACCATGCGAGGGTGATGGAATAGGTGCGCCACTGACCTTCGACCGCCATGGCGATCTGGTCTTCGGCCACGCGGTCGAAATCCCAGTCATGGTATTCGGCGAGGGTCTCGACGATGTCGATGGGATGAAGTTCATCACCCAGGTAGTCTTCGGACAGTGCCATGCGCCACCTCTTTTGTTCTCTTGCCGCCATGGACGTGGCAGCGCCCCATGGCTTGCTTGCTGCTCTAGGGGCTGGGATTGGTTACCAACTCCTTACCACATATCGTGCCTGTGTGGCCCTATTGCTGTAAAGCGAAATATTTGTGGACAACGCAATAAGTTGTGGATGCCTCGTGATTCTACGCAAGAGCCGCCTGTGGATATGTGGAAAACATATAGCGAACGGGACGTGAACACAACTAGGACAGAAAATCCTGTCCGTAACAGACCGACAGCACCGCAGGCGCTGCAAGCTCGCTCACCACTTCGAAATGCTGCTCCATCAGGCGGGTGCCATCCGCCTCGAGCAACATCGACCAGTCGCCGGGGACCATCTCGTAGGGAAATTCGAAGGTGAAGAGGTTGAGGCTGCTGCCCTCGGTCAGCTCGGCCGCCCAGCTTTCGCGGGTGATGCCAGCCTCGCCCATCGGCGGGTGCTCGACCACCACGGTCACGGGCTGCCCCCCTGCCCCCGGCGCGCCAGCGAACTTGACGCCAAAGCTGATGCCAGCCTTGGCGGGCACAACGCGCGTGGTCAGATCCATATCGCGGGTCTGGTCGATCAGGTTGATCTCGCCCATCAGGGTCTCGGGCGCGGGGCGGCTGCCGTTCGAGGTGACCTGGCAGATCACCCCATAGTCGATCAACACCACGGGATCATTGGCATAAGAGCCGGCCGGGGCGGCCAATGCGGGCGCGGCGACAAACATGAGCAAACAAGCACGGGCGAACATGGGCACCTCCGGGGCACGGGCTACGCTGCAGCCTTAGCGCACCCGGGCCAAAAAGGAAAACGCCCGCCTTGTCGGGCGGGCGTTTCCGATCGTTTCAAGCCGGGGAGGTTCAGCCGATTGCGGCAGCCTTCACGTCTTCATCGATGTAGGGCACGTATTGCTCGAAGTTGTCAGCGAACATCTTCACCAGCTTCGCGGCCTGCGCATCGAAGGCACCCTTGTCGGACCAGGTGCGGCGCGGGTCGAGCAGCAGCTCGGGCACGCCTTCCACGTCGACCGGCACTTCGAAGCCAAAGTTCGGGTCCTTGCGGAACTCTACCTTCGACAGCGAGCCGTTCAGCGCCGAATGCAACAGCGCGCGGGTGGCCTTGATCGGCATACGGTGGCCGGTGCCATAGGCACCACCGGTCCAGCCGGTGTTGACCAGCCAGCAGGTCGCGCCATGCTTGGCGATCTTGTCGCGCAGCAGGTTGCCGTAGACCTCGGGGCGCAGCGGCATGAAGGGCGCGCCGAAGCAGGTCGAGAAGGTCGGCTGAGGCTCGGTGACGCCGCGCTCGGTGCCCGCCACCTTGGAGGTGAAGCCCGACAGGAAGTGGTACATCGCCTGCGCCGGGGTCAGCCGCGCGATCGGTGGCAGCACGCCGAAGGCATCGCAGGTCAGCATGATGATGTTCTTGGGATGCCCGCCAAGCGCCGTCGCGGACGCGTTGGAGATATACTCCAGCGGATAGGCACAGCGCATGTTGGCCGTCAAGCTGTCATCCTCGAAATCGAGCTCGAAGGTCTCCGGATCGAAGATCATGTTCTCGATCACGGTGCCGAATTTCGACGTGGTGGCATAGATTTCCGGCTCGGCCTTGGGCGACAGGCTGATGGTCTTGGCATAGCAGCCGCCTTCGAAATTGAAGGTGCCGCGATCCGACCAGCCATGTTCGTCATCGCCGATCAGCACGCGCTCGGGATCGGCCGACAGAGTGGTCTTGCCAGTGCCCGACAGGCCAAAGAACACGGCAGTGTCGACCGGGTTGTTGGGCGCGTGGTTGGCCGAGCAATGCATCGCCATGATGCCCTTGAGCGGCAGGATGTAATTCAGCAGCGTGAACACGGATTTCTTGTTCTCGCCAGCGTATTCGGTGCCGCCGATCAGAACCATCTTCTTGTCGAGGTTCAGCGCGATCACCGTATCGGTGCGGCAATTGTGCTTTTCGGGATCCGCCTTGAACGTCGGGCAGTTGACGATGGTGTATTCGGCAAGGAAATCATCCAGCGCGTCCCGGTCGGGGCGGCGCAGCATGTGGCGGATGAACAGCCCGTGCCATGCCAGTTCGGTCACCATGCGGACCTTGATCGAATAGGCCGGATCGGCGCCGCCGACCAGATCCTGAACGTAGTAGTCCTTGCCCTTCATGTGCTCGAGCATATCGGCGTACAGGTTGTCGAACCCCTCTTCCGACATTTCCCGATTGTTTTCCCACCAGATGTTGTCGACCGTCGACGGGCTTTTGACCACGTGTTTGTCCTGCGGCGACCGGCCGGTGTACTTGCCGGTGGTGACGTAGAACGCGCCGCCCTTGCCGAGAGTCCCCTCGCCCTTCTTGAGGGCGGCCTCGATCAGCGCCGGCTCGGTAAGGTTGTAGTAGACATTGCCCAGCCCTTCGATCCCTTGATCTTCCAGCCGGAATGCCGGGTTCACCCGTCCAAATGTCATCTGCCAAGCTCCTGTAGCCGCGGCGAGCGCCGCAGTCTGTTGTTCAGAACGGCAATGAGCCACCGTCCACCAGCGGCCTCCACCACCGGCCAGACCGCTTTAGCACGCTGAAAACGGCAGGGAATAGGACACAGGTCAAAGTTAGCGCAATCAAGTTTCGTTTAGCGTTAGCAATTTCGCGCCTTCGCTACCAGAGACAGCCGCTCTGAGACATTTTAGTCATTTATTGGGGAATTTCGGCTGAGATACAGACCGACCCCTGCCTGATTCGCTGTTAAATATTGTCGAAGGCCCGCAAGCACCGCATAGTGCGAGAAAAATCAGGCGTGATGAGCAGTTAAAGGAAGTAGCCAATGTCAAAAATTGCGCTCGTGGACGATGACAGGAATATCCTGACGTCCGTGTCGATGACTCTGGAAGCAGAGGGATTCGAAGTCGAAACCTACAATGACGGGCAGGCCGCGCTCGACGCGTTCAGCAAGCAGATGCCGGACATGGCAGTCTTCGACATCAAGATGCCCCGCATGGATGGCATGGACCTGCTTCAGCGGGTGCGACAGAAATCCAAGATGCCGGTGATCTTCCTGACCTCGAAGGATGACGAGATCGACGAGGTGCTCGGCCTGCGCATGGGCGCGGATGATTACGTCAAGAAACCGTTCAGCCAGCGGCTTCTGGTCGAACGCATCCGTGCGCTGCTGCGCCGTCAGGAAGCGGTGGCCGGTGACGTCGTGGGCGACACCGAGGAGACCAAGCTGATGACACGCGGCTCGCTGACCATGGATCCGCTGCGCCACGCGGTCAGCTGGAAAGGCGGCGACGTGTCGCTGACCGTGACGGAATTCCTGCTGCTTCAGGCGCTGGCGCAGCGCCCCGGCTTCGTGAAATCCCGCGATCAGCTGATGGACGTAGCCTATGACGATCAGGTCTATGTCGACGACCGCACCATCGACAGCCACATCAAGCGCCTGCGCAAGAAGATGCGCACCGTGGATGCCGAGTTTTCCGCAATCGAAACCCTTTACGGAATCGGTTACCGCTACAACGAAGAGTGACGCATGGCGCTGGCCGAAGGGATGTTGATGCGCGACGAAGGCTCGGGCGATCGGACTGACGCAGATGTGGTGCTGGGGGATGACTGGGTTGCCCCCGACAACACCATCGAAAAGGAACTTCGCGCCAGCCGTGCGCGCAGAAGTCTGTTTTCGCTCAACCGTTCGCCGCTGACCCGCAAGATCATCACGTTCAACCTGATCGCGCTGAACGTGCTGGTGGCCGGGATTCTCTGGCTGAACTCGTCACGCGATACGCTGGTCCTGCAACGTGGCAATGCGCTTGGCTCCGAGGTCGAGCTGATCGCCGACGTCATCGAGACCCGGCTGCCAGACAGAGCGCCGCTATTGATCGGCACGGCTCCTGACGTCGACGTGCCCGGCATTCTCGCCGGGCTCGACCTGCGCCGGGGGGTCGAGCTGCTTGTCTTCGACGCTGGCAACTTCCTTGTCGGCGAAACCATCGGCACCCTGCCCGAGCTGATGCCATCGGACCCGCGCGGCGATAACCGCCCGACGCTGATTTCGGATTTCCTCGATACGGTCTGGCGCGGCATCGCGGGCATGTTCGCCTATTTCGAGGATGCGCCGAATCTTGCCACCGAGGACAAGCTGCGGCGGATGATCGAAAGCGGCGATCTGACGCTGACACGGGTTCTTCCGGGCAAGGATGCCACCGGCAAGACGCTGTTCACCGCCTTCTCGCCGATCCGGCAAGGCGATGCCATCGTCGGCACCGTGGCGCTGGTCTCGACCGCCGCCGAAATCGACGCCGCCGTCAGCGCCGAACGCGAGCGGGTGCTTCAGATGTTCGTCATCGCCACGCTGGTGTCGATCGGGCTGAGCCTTGTGCTGGCCTCGACCATTGCCAACCCGATTTCCGATCTGGCCGATGCCGCCGAAATCGGGCGCGAGCGCAACCACAAGGGCAAGGGGGGCACCTCGCGCCGTATCCGCATTCCCGACCTGACCGCCCGCCCCGACGAAATCGGCCGCCTGTCCGGTTCGCTGCGCGGCATGGTCTCGGCGCTCTATGACCGCATCGACAGCAACGAACAGTTCGCCGCTGATGTCGCGCATGAGATCAAGAACCCGCTGGCAAGCCTGCGCTCTGCCATCGGCAGCCTGCGCATCGTCAAGAAAGACGAACATCGTGCCAAGCTGCTGGACGTCATCGAACATGACGTGCGTCGCCTCGACCGACTGGTCAGCGACATTTCCAATGCCTCACGGCTGGATTCCGAACTGGTCAAGGAAGAAGAGCAGGAATTCAACCTGCTGGAGATGCTCGGAAATCTCGCCCAGTTTCTGGGTGAAGATGCGCGCCGCAAAGGGGTGGAATTCATCACCGACCTGCCTCCCCGTCCGATCATGATCAACGGGCTTGAACCCCGGCTGGCGCAAGTGTTCGTCAACCTGATCAGCAACGCCGTCAGCTTTTGCGAAGATGGCGACGCCATCCGCGTCTGGGCCAGACGCCGCGACAATCGCGTGCTTGTGGTGGTCGAGGATACCGGCCCCGGCATCCCCGAAGAGGCGCTGCAAAAGATCTTCAAACGCTTTTACTCGCAACGCCCCGAGAACGATTTCGGCAACAACTCGGGTCTTGGCCTTGCGATTTCCAAGCAGATCGTCGAGGCGCATGGCGGCGTGATCTGGGCCGAAAACATCCGTCCGACCGAGGCCGACGTCACCTCTGAACCGCTTGGCGCGCGCTTCGTCGTGGGCCTGCCGATCTAGGGTATGATCCCCGAAGGTGCCTCTGTGATCCATGCCACCGCCATCGCGGTGGACGGGATGGGGCTGTTGATCCGCGGCGCATCTGGGCGTGGAAAATCCGGCCTTGCCCTGGAATTGCTGGCGCGCGGCGCGGTGCTGGTGGCCGATGATCAGGTGATTGTCACGCCTGAGGGCGAGGCGCTCTGGCTGTCCTGCCCCGAGGCGCTGAACGGGCTGATCGAGGCGCGCGGGCTGGGGCTGCTTGGCGCTGCAATGGCCGGGCGGGTGCGGCTGGCGGCGGTTCTCGATCTGGATGAAACCGAAACTGCACGCTTGCCGCACCGCCGCGAAATCATGCTGCACGGGCGCAGAATCCCCTTGCTAAGCCGCGCGCTCACCCCCACGTTCCCGGCAGCGCTCATACAGTATCTCCGCGGCGGACGAAGGGAAGACCTCTTGCAGACGGACCAACAGGCGCGGACCCAGAGAGTGGTCCTTGTCACCGGCCCGTCAGGCGCCGGACGGTCTACCGCGATCAACGCGCTAGAGGATTTCGGCTTCGAGGCGATCGACAATATCCCGCTCAGCCTGATTCCGCGGCTGCTTGAGGGCGGCGCGCTGTCGCGCCCTGTCGCGCTGGGGGTCGATATCCGCAACCGGGAATTCTCGGTGCTGCGCCTGCTCGACCTCTATCGCGCGCTTGGGCAGGATCAGCGGATCTCGGTTCAGTTGCTGTATCTCGATTGCCTGCCCGACGTGCTGGCCCGGCGCTATTCCGAAACCCGCCGCCGCCACCCGATGTCGCCGGACGAAAGCTATACTGCGGGCATCGCGCGCGAAATGTCTCTGCTGAACGAGGCACGCAACGCCGCAGATATCCTGATCGACACCTCCGAACTGTCGCCGCACGATTTGCGCGCGCGGATGGAAAGCCTGTTCACTGACGATGCCGGGCAGCGCCTTGCGGTGTCGGTCCAGAGCTTTTCTTACAAGCGCGGCTTGCCGCAGGGGCTGGACTGGGCGTTCGACTGCCGCTTCCTTGACAACCCGCATTGGGAGCCCGCGCTGCGTAGCCTGACCGGTCTCGACCCCGCCGTACAGGATCACGTCGGCCGTGACGCGCGCTTCGCGCCTTTCGTCGACAAGCTGACCAGCCTCGCCTTGTTCGTGCTTCCGGCCTGCAAGGAAGAAGGCAAGGCGCATCTGGCCTTCGGGCTGGGCTGTACCGGCGGGCAGCATCGGTCTGTTACCGTCGCGGAAACCTTGGCACGCAGCCTTGCAGAGCACGGCTGGCAGGTGTCATGTAGACACCGCGAACTGGAGCGCAGGGGGCTGGCCGTGCCCGCCCCGACGCGAGAGGATCTCGGAGGACGGCAAGCGTGATCGGCATCGTGATCGTCGCCCATGGAGGGCTGGCGCGGGAATACCTTGCCGCGGTCGAGCATGTGGTCGGCACACAGCCCGGCGTGATCGCCGTGTCGATCGAAGCCGACCACGATCGCGCCCGCAAGCAGGCCGAGATCTGCACCGCCGCTGATGATGTCGACACTGGCGATGGCGTGGTGCTTGTCACCGACCTGTTCGGGGGCTCGCCCTCGAACCTGTCGCTGCTTGCCTCCCAGCAGGAAAACCGGCGGATCCTCTACGGCATGAACCTGCCGATGCTGATCAAGCTAGCGAAAAGCCGGCAAATGGATGTACCCGATGCGGTAAAGGGCGCGCTCGAAGCCGCCCGCAAGTATATTGACAGCGCGAACATCAAGCCTGATCCCCGGTGAACCGGCCAGTCTGACGCGTGCAGGAAAGAGACCATGACCGAAACGGTACAGCGTAAACTCAAGATCGTGAACGAAAAGGGGCTGCACGCCCGCGCTTCGGCCAAGCTTGTCGAGGTGGTCGAAGGCTTTGATGCCCGCGCCGAGGTCTCGAAGGACGGGCTGAGCGCCGGCGGTGACAGCATCATGGGGCTTTTGATGTTGGCAGCCTCCAGGGGAACCTTTATTGAGATCGAAACGTCCGGCCCGGACGCAGAGGCGCTTGCGGATGCATTGGAAGCTCTTGTCGCGCACCGGTTCGGAGAGGACGACTGAGCGCCGATCAGGCGCCAGAGAACAGGTCACCCACGGATGGCTGCAAGACGGAAGACCAGGAAACTGGCCAAAATACGGGTCGAAGCAAGCGCATGTTGGATAGTTCTCAGGCCTCGCTGTCTCGGCGCAGCATGACGCCTCCGGCCCAGGCGCCGTATGACAAGCGCAAGCTCAGCTACGCCAACACCTTCACCAATCCGTGGAAGGCAAACACCATCCGCGCGATGGAATGGGCAACGGGAAAGATCCCGCTGATCCAGCTGGTGCGCCGGGTCGAACGCGACGGTGTACGCAGCGGGCAGGCCTTTTGGGCCCATGCGCTGGAACATATGCGCATTCCGCTGCTGACCCCCGACGCGCAGATCCGCAACATTCCGGCGACCGGTCCGGTGGTTGTTGTCGCAAACCACCCGCACGGGCTGGTCGATGGCATGATCCTCGCCGAGCTGATCGGGCGCGTGCGCACCGATTACCGCATCCTGACCCGCGCGCTGCTGACTGGCGTTCCCGAGATCGAGGAATTCATGATCCCGGTGCCCTTCCCTCACGAAGAGCACGCCCGCGAGCAGAGCCTCGACATGCGGACCCGGGCGATGGATCATCTGAGGACTGGCGGCGTGATCGCCCTGTTCCCCTCCGGCACAGTGGCCTCGTCGCAGACCCTGTTCGGATCGGCTGTCGAAGCGACGTGGAACCCGTTCACCGCCAAGATGATCCAGCGGTCGGGGGCAACGGTGGTGCCGATCTATTTCCCCGGTCAGAACAGCCGCGCCTACCAGATCGCCAACCGGATTTCGCCGACGCTGCGGCAAGGCTTGCTGATCCACGAAGTCATGCACGCCTGCGGGCGGGCGCAGAACCCGGTGGTCGGACAACCGATCTTTCCTGCCGAGCTGAAAGACTGGGCCGGTAAGCAGCGCGACTTCATCGGCTGGCTGCGCGAGCGCACCTTGTCGCTGGGCGAAAATTCACTCGGCCAGAGCTGAAAACAGGATCTCGTCCGCCCCAAGGCGCAAGGTGTCAGGATCTGTCGCAGGACAAATCCTGCCCGTGCGTTGGGATCAGCGGGTCGGCACCGGCTCGTCGCCGCGATAATCGTAAAAGCCGCGTTTGGTCTTGCGCCCGAGCCATCCTGCCTCGACGTATTTCGTCAAGAGCGGGCATGGGCGATACTTGGTATCCGCCAGACCTTCATGCAGCACGTTCATGATCGCAAGACAGGTGTCGAGCCCGATGAAATCCGCCAGTTCCAGCGGCCCCATCGGATGGTTTGCGCCCAGCTTCATCGCCATGTCGATGGATCGGACATTGCCGACACCTTCATACAGCGTGTAGACCGCCTCGTTGATCATCGGCACAAGGATGCGGTTGACGATGAAGGCCGGGAAATCCTCGGCGCTCGCGGCGGTCTTGCCAAGCCTTTCGACCACGGCCAGACAGGCCTTGTAGGTCTCCTGATCGGTGGCAATGCCCCGGATCAGTTCGACCAGCTGCATCAACGGCACCGGATTCATGAAATGGAACCCGAGGAATTTCTCTGGCCGATCCGTGCGCGACGCCAGCCGGGTGATCGAGATCGACGAGGTGTTCGACGTCAGGATCGTGTGCGGCTTCAGGTGCGGCGCAATGCTGTCGAAAATCTTCTGCTTGACGCTTTCCTGTTCCGTCGCGGCCTCGATCACCAGATCGGTCGCACCAATCTCGGCCAGATCAAGCGTCGCGCGGATGCGCCCCATGGCGGCATCGCGTTCTTCGGCGGTGATCTTTTCGCGGCTCACCTGACGGTCCAGGTTCTTGCCGATCAGGGCGATCGCCTTGTCGAGCGCGTCCTGGCTGATATCCGACAGCCGCACCTCGTACCCGGCCAGCGCCATCACATGGGCGATCCCATTGCCCATCTGCCCCGCGCCGATCACCCCGATCGTGTTGATTTCCATCGTCCGCACCTCTGAATTGTCGGCTGCACGATAGTCATAGGCCGGGAAAGGTCGCAAGGACAGGCGGGCGGAATCTTCTGGTTTTTCGTCTTAGCGAAATCGAAAGGCGAATCTTCCAAAGTCATCATCGGGTGAGATGAGTGAAAGGTGGGTGGGATGACCGTCGCCGTACCAGCGCAAGCTGCGCTAGACTATTTTCCGTGTCGATACGGAAGATCACGTGTATTGTTCCGCGGCCCGCGCCGCAGACTCGATGAATCCTACATAGGATTCATCGGGGGAACCGAAACATATGGGAGATTTATTGAAACGCCGTTCCCGGCTCTGATCGAGCATCAGATCGGATTTCCCTGCGTCAACTTCGGCGCAGTCAATGCCGGGCTCGATCTGTATCTGCATGATCCGGCGATCATCGGGCTCGCCGAAAAGGCGCAGACCTGCGTGGTTCAGGTGATGGGCGCACAGAACATGTCGAACCGCTATTACAGCGTGCATCCCCGTCGCAATGACCGCTTCCTGCGGGCGTCGGACCGGTTGCAACAACTGTATCCAGAGGTCGACTTTACCGAGTTCCATTTCAACCGGCACATGCTTGGCCGATTGAAGCAACTGTCACCAGAGCGGTTCAACGAGGTGGTGCTGGAATTGCGCATCGCCTGGGTGGCCCGCATGAAACATCTGCTGACGCTTCTGCGCGGGCGGGTGCTGCTGCTCTGGTTCGCCGATCGCGCGCCGTCGGACAAACCGGTCAGCGATACGCAGGGCGATCCGCTTTTCGTTGATCGTGCCATGCTGGACGCGCTGCGACCCCGCATTGCCGGGCTTGTGGAAACTCCACTCTCCGATCCGGCCCGCAGGCATGGTGCGCCGGGGATGATCTACAGCGATTTCGAAGCAAGCGCCGCCGCCGAACTCATGGGCCCGCAGGCCCACGAGGAAACCGCCGAGCATCTGCTTCCGATGCTGCGCGAGCTGCTCGGGTGATCGCGGGCTGCATCATATTTCAGCCCCCTTGAGGCGATCCTGCGGAAATCATTCGGATTCGCCGCACTGCGGCGAGCCGACGCAGCTCCAGGTCATGGAAACCTGCAAGTATCCGGGTATAGCTGAGCGCAAAGATCCGGTGTGCTGCATTCGCCTGACAGGGCGGATCCGGCGCACCGCTGCGCAGCCAGCCGGAGAGCCGCATGCAAATCGAGAATCGAACCTTTGACGAACTCAAGGTCGGCGATCAGGCCGAACTGCGCCGCCTGTGCACCGCCGATGATCTGCTCGTCTATGCCAATGTCTCTGGCAACCACAACCCGCTGCACATCCACAACAAGGATGGCGATGGCGACGGGCACCCCGAGGCGATTGCGCCCGGCTCCTTTGTTGCGGCGCTCGTGGGCGCTGTGCTTGGCAGCGTCATGCCGGGGGCCGGCACCATTTACCGCCGACAAAGCTGGGAATACCACGGCCGCGTCTTTGCCGGTGACGAGGTGACCATTCATGTCATCGTCACCGACAAGAACGACAATGACACCAGCGTCACCCTCGCCACCGAGGTCCGCCGCATCACCGGCAACACCCTCGTGCTGTCCGGCATGGCCGAGGTCTACGCCCCCCGTCAGAAGGTCAGCTACAACAGCCACGACCTGCCCGGCCTCATCGTCCAGCGCCACCGGCATTTCGAAAAGCTGCTGCACAAGGCCGAACCGCTTGCCGCGCTGCGCACTGCCGTTGTCTGCCCCGAAGAACCAAATTCGCTGGGTGGCGCTCTCAAGGCGCGCGACCACACGTTGATCGACCCGATCCTGATCGGCTCCTCCGCCCGCATTCTCGACGTCGCCAAAACAATGGGCCTGTCTCTCGACGGGGTCGAGATCATCGACGAGCCGCTGCACCGCGACGCGGCCCGCAAGGCGGTCGAGCTGTGCCATTCCGGCGCCGCTCAGGCGATCATGAAGGGGCACCTGCACACCGATCAGCTGCTGCGCCCGATTCTCGACAAGCAGACCGGGCTGCGCATGGGGCGTCGCTTCACCCATATCTTCGTGATGGACGTGCCCGGCCAGCCGCATCCAATTCTGGTGACCGACGCCGCGATCAACATCGCGCCCGATTTGAAAACCAAGGTCGACATCACGCAAAATGCCATCGACCTCGCGATCTCGATTGGGATCAAGGAACCCAAGGTCGGCGTGCTCTCCGCCACCGAAACCGTGAACCCCGACATCCCGTCGTCGATCGACGCCGCGCTTCTGTCCAAGATGGCGGAGCGCGGCCAGATCACCGGCGGGCTGGTCGATGGCCCGCTGGCCATGGACAACGCGGTCGACATCGCCGCCGCAAGGACCAAGGGCATCACCTCGGCGGTCGCCGGGCGCGCCGAAATCCTCGTTGTGCCAAATCTCGACGCGGGCAACATGCTGGCCAAGCAGCTGACCTACATCAGCCATGCCGAAGCTGCCGGCCTTGTGCTGGGCGCCCGCGTTCCGATCATCCTCAACAGCCGCGCCGATGATGACATGAGCCGCCTCGCCTCCTGCGCCGTCGCCGCCCTGCACCATGCCCGGATGTCCGGCATCTCCAGCTGAACCAGTCCGCCCCCGCCAGATGGGCGCGGCCCCGGCCTTCATCTTGCCAGATAAACTCCCGCCGGAGGCATCCGGCGCGCGCAGCCGAGCGAGCGTGTCTGTCGGTGTGCAATATTCCGGCTTGCGCCCCGCCAATTAATTCACTAATTCATGAAATATGGAAATGAAGAGATTCGAACAACTCGCGACCCTCGCCCACAAGCAGCGCATGGATCTGTTCCGGCTGCTCATGCGCCGCTATCCCGATGCCGTCCCCGCGGGCGAGATCGGCACGGCGCTGGGGTTCAAACCCTCGACCGCCTCGGTTTACCTCGCTGCGCTGCGCGAGGCCGGGCTGATCGAGAAAACCCGCGAGGGCCGCTCGCTCCTGTACCGCGCCAATGTAACGGCGGTGCAAGGGCTGGTCGGATTTCTGACCGATGATTGCTGTCGCGGCAGGCCAGAGCTGTGCCTTGCCGAGAAACCGAAAGGGATCGACATGACCGACGGGAAATACAACGTCCTCTTCATCTGCACCGGCAATTCCGCCCGGTCGATCATCGCAGAATCTCTGCTCACCCGGCTCGCCGGAGACCGGTTCCGCGCCTTTTCGGCCGGCACCCGGCCCTATTCAGTGTTGAACCCGACCGCCGTGCAGATGCTGTCTGGCAAGGGGATCGACACCTCGAACCTGCGCGCCAAGCATATCTCGGAATTCTGGGGAGACTCGGCGCCAAAGCTCGATTTCGTCTTCACCGTCTGCGACCGCGCCGCCAACGAGGAATGCCCTGCATGGCCCGGCCAGCCGATCAGCGCCCATTGGGGCCTGCCCGACCCGGTCAAGGCCACTGGCAGCGACGCCGAACGGATGCTTGCCTTCCAGCAGGTCTTCGGGATGCTCAAGCACCGTCTCACCGCCTTCGCGGCCCTGCCGCTGGACACGCTCGACCGAATCTCGCTGCAGCACGCGCTTGACGATCTCGCCACCACCTCCGAAGGAGCCGACCAATGACCACCTACGCGCTGAACGGCCTTGGCCGCATGGGCAAGCTTGCCCTTCGTCCACTGCTGGAAAAAGACGCAAAGATCGCGTGGATCAACGACGCCGTCGGCGACCCCGAGATGCACGCCCATCTGCTGGAATTCGACACGGTGCACGGCCGCTGGCCCGCCACCTTCAGCCATGATGCCGATAGCATCACCATCGACGGCACGCGCCTGCCCGTCCACACGCAAAAGCGCATCGAGGATCTGCCGCTGGACGGGGTGGATGTTGTCATCGACTGCACCGGCGTCTTCAAGACCGAAGCAAAGCTTGCCCCCTATTTCGCCGCCGGGGTGAAAAAAGTCGTGGTTTCGGCCCCCGTCAAGGATGGCCCCACCACCAATATCGTCTACGGCGTGAACAACCACGATTACGACCCGGCGCAGCACAGCATCGTCACGGCGGCGAGCTGCACCACCAACTGCCTCGCGCCCGTGGTCAAGGTCATCCACGAAAATCTGGGCATCAAGCACGGCATGATCACCACGATCCACGACGTGACCAACACCCAAACCATCGTCGACCGCCCCGCCAAGGATCTGCGCCGCGCCCGCTCGGCGCTCAATTCGCTGATCCCGACCACCACCGGCAGCGCCACTGCGATTACGCTGATCTACCCAGAACTGACCGGCAAGCTGAACGGCCACGCCGTGCGCGTGCCGTTGCTGAACGCCTCGCTGACCGATTGCGTCTTCGAGCTGGAGCGCGAGACCACCGCCGCCGAGGTCAACGCCCTGTTCGAGGCGGCCGCCAATGGCCCGCTGAACGGCATCCTTGGCTATGAAACCCGCCCGCTGGTCAGCTGCGATTATACCAACGATCCGCGCAGCAGCATCGTCGACGCGCCCTCAACCATGGTCACCAACGGCACCCAGCTGAAGGTCTACGCGTGGTATGACAACGAATGGGGCTATGCCAACCGGCTCGCCGATGTTGCGCTGATGGTCGGCGCGGCCCTCTGACATACCGGCGTTACCTCGCCCGGTCATCCAAGCACACGCCCCTTATGCAAGCAGAGCCCGCCATGTCAGATCGACCCCTCGCCGCCTATGTCGCCGTCACCGCCGCCTATTGGGCTTTCATGCTGACAGATGGCGCGCTGCGGATGCTGGTTCTGCTGCATTTCCACACGCTGGGATTCAGCCCGGTGCAGCTGGCCTATCTGTTCGTGCTCTACGAGATCGCGGGGGTGATCACCAACCTGTCCGCGGGCTGGATCGCGGCACGGTTCGGCCTGACCTCGACGCTCTATGCCGGGCTGGGCTTGCAGGTGGTGGCGCTGCTGGCGCTGGCGCAGCTGAACCCGGACTGGGCAATCGGGGCGTCGGTGGTCTTTGTCATGCTGGTGCAAGGCGCCTCCGGGGTGGCCAAGGATCTGGCGAAGATGTCGTCGAAATCCGCCGTCAAGCTGCTGGCCCCCAAGGGCGGCGACGGGCTGTTCCGCTGGGTCGCGATGCTCACCGGGTCGAAGAACGCGGTAAAGGGCGTTGGCTTTCTGCTGGGCGCGGCGCTGCTCGGGCTGGCGGGCTTCGTGCCGGCGGTGCTGGGCATGGCAGCGATCCTTGCGCTGATCCTTGTCGCCGTGGCGCTGAAGATGCCGGGCGGGTTGCCCACCGGGCGCAAGGACGCGAAATTCTCCGAGGTGCTCTCGAAGAACCGCAACATCAACTCGCTGAGCTTTGCGCGGGTCTTCCTGTTCGGGGCGCGCGACGTGTGGTTCGTGGTTGGTATCCCGATCTATTTCTACGCGGTGCTGTCGGATGGCACCGAGGCAGGCAACCGGCTGGCGTTCTTCACCATCGGCAGCTTCATGGCGGTCTGGATCATCCTTTACGGCGCAGTGCAGGCCGCGGCCCCAAGGCTGCTGAAGGCCAAGACCCGCGGCGCAGCCCTGATCCATGACGCCCGCCGCTGGGCGCTGGCGCTGGCGGTGGTCCCCGCGCTACTGACCGTGCTGGTGCTGCTGGCGGGGGAACCGGCGCCGTGGCTGACCACGACGCTGGTGGCCGGGCTGCTGGTGTTCGGCGCGCTGTTCGCGGTAAATTCGGCGCTGCATTCCTACCTGATCCTTGCCCTGACCGATGAGCGACGGGTCACCATGGATGTGGGCTTTTACTACATGGCCAACGCGGCGGGGCGGCTGATCGGCACCGTGCTGTCGGGGGCCAGCTATCAGCTCGGCGGCCTGCCCGCCTGCCTTGGCACCGCCGCCGTGATGGTCGCGCTCAGCGCATGGGGCGCGGGCAAGCTGCGCAGCCCCGCGCCGCAGCCCGCCTGATCCAGCCCCCCGAACAAGCCGCATGTGACGCGCAATCTCGCCTGCCTGAGAAATTTACCCGGCGCGAACCCGCAGAAGCTGCGCCGGATCAAGCCGCGCGGCGCGGTTTCGTGCCAGCATCAAGGCATGAAACACGTGGTTCCCCTCCCCCCCGCCGACGCGGTTCCGGCAATAGGCGATGCTCCGCACAACGCCATTGACCGGGCTTTCCATGCCACCATCGGAAGCCTGACCGGCGGCCTGTCCCCAATGGGCCTTGCCACCGCATGGTTCGACTGGGGGGTACATCTTGCGGGCTCTCCGGCGAAACAGGCCGAGCTTCAGGAAAAGGCCATCGCCAATGCGGGGCGCGCCCTGCAGGCCGCGATCACCTGCCCCCTGCCGCCGCAAGGCGAGGCCTGCGCCTGCATGGCCAATGACAAGCGCTTTCGCGACCCGCAATGGCAGCGCGCCCCGTTCAACATTCTGGCGCAATGGTTCCTGCTGACCGAAGACTGGTGGGATGCAGCCACCACCGGCGTGCTCGGCGTGGCCCCGCGCCACGCCCAGATGACCAATTTCGCCGCCCGCCAGACGCTCGACATGCTGGCACCTTCGAATTACGCGGCGACCAACCCCGTGGTGCTGGAACGCACCCGCGACGAGGCCGGGCAGAACCTTGTGCGTGGCCTTCACAACTGGCTTGAAGACCTGTCGCGGATGGATGACCGCCCCCACCCCGGCGCTGGCTTCGAGATTGGCAAAACCCTCGCCACCACCCCCGGCGAGGTGGTCTATCGCAACCGCCTGATCGAGCTGATCCGCTATCGGCCCACCACCGCAACGGTGCTGGCCGAGCCGCTGCTGATCGTGCCCGCGTGGATCATGAAATACTACATCCTCGATCTGTCGGCACAGAATTCGCTGGTGCGCTTCCTCGTCGATCAGGGGATCGAGGTCTGGATGGTCTCGTGGCTCAATCCGCAGGCCGAGGACGCCGACCTCGGGATGGAGGATTACCTGCGTCTTGGGGTGTTTGACGCGCTTGATGCCATCGAACGCGCTGTGCCCGGCCAGCGCATCCACACGGCGGGCTATTGCCTTGGCGGCACGCTGCTGTCGATCGCCGCCGCCGCGCTGGCGCGCGACAAGGACGCGCGCATTGCCTCGCTCACGCTGCTGGCCGCGCAGGTCGATTTCACCGAAGCCGGTGAGATCACCCTGTTCATCGACGACAGCCAGGTGGCGTTTCTCGAGGATATCATGGCCGAACAGGGCTACCTCAAGTCCGACCAGATGGCCGGGGCGTTCCAGATGCTGCGCTCGAACGATCTGATCTGGTCGCGCACGATCCGCGAATATCTGCTGGGCGAGCGGGGCACGATGAACGAGCTGATGGCGTGGAATGCCGATGCCACGCGGATGCCTGCCCGGATGCATTCGGAATATCTGCGCCAGCTGTTTCTGGAAAACCGGCTGGCACTGGGGCGCTACAAGGTCGGCGGCGCGCCGGTGTCGATCGAGGATATCACCGTGCCGATCTTTGCGGTGGGCACCGAAAAGGACCATGTCGCGCCGTGGCAATCGGTGTGGAAAATCACCCATCTCGCCAATGGCGAAAAGACCTTTGTGCTGACAAGCGGCGGGCACAATGCCGGAATCGTGTCAGAGCCGGGGCATCCGCGGCGGCACTACCGCATCGGCGATGTGCAGGGTCATGCCGGGGAAGCCGATCAATGGCAGGCGGGCCTGCCCCCCGTGGACGGATCGTGGTGGCCCGCCTGGACCAAATGGCTTGCCGGGCGGTCCCGCGGGGTGCGGGCGGTGCCGGACGAGGACAACCCGCTGGACACGCTTTGCCCCGCGCCCGGCAGCTATGTCTTTGGCTAGGCCTGCGCCGTGGGGAACCACAGGCGTTCGGCCAGCTTGACCATCTTCGCCGTGTGGGCGCGATAATCAGCGACTGCACGGCGCATGAAACAGGCCTGAACCCCCATCAGGTCGGCCGGAGTCCGGCAATGCAGCAAACGCTGGTGCGTGACGCAATCCGCGCGGAAACGGTCGGTGCAGAATCGCTGCACCTCGGTGCCGATGTCGAGCACGGTCTCCAGCGTCGTCGTGATGGCCCAAGGCTCCGCGCTCCAGTGGACACGGAATTCTGGATGGATCTTGCGTTCGACGTGAAGCCGGTCCTCGTGAGTGATCATGTTCATGTCTTGCCTCCTCCATGCATGACAGCGCGACCCTACCACAAACGGCATGAACCTGTCTTGACCCGGCGCATGTACAGCCATGCCATCCACGCGCTATTCTTGCCGCAGAGGCCGCCATGACCGATCCACAACAACAGACCATTGACTGGCTTTGCGCACCCGCCAACCATGGCGGCGAAACCGTGACGCATGTGCAGACCCACGGCGCGCATGTGTTTCTGTCCGGGGACGAGGCGTGGAAGATCAAGCGCGCAGTGACCTACGATTACATGGATTTCTCGACCCTGCTGCGGCGGCGGGCGATGCTCGAACGCGAGCTGTCGCTGAACGCCGGCGCGGCTCCGGGGATTTACCGCGACGTTGTGGCGCTGAGCCGCGCGGCGGGCGGCGAGCTGGAACTGGACGGCCCCGGCCCGGCGGTGGAATGGGTGCTGCGGATGAAACGATTTCCGCAAGAGGACGAATTGTCAGAAATCGCCGATCGCGGCGCGCTGGACGATCAACTGAGCATCGCGCTTGGCGAATCGGTGCGGGCCTATCACGAGGCCGCACCGCAGCGGGCCGCCGACGGCCCCAAGCTGATCTGCGATATCATCGACGAACTGACTGCGGCCTTTGCCGGGATGACCGAAGAGCTGGGCGCAGACCGGGTGCGCAGCTTTGACATTCCCGCCCGCGCCGCGCTGGCCGCTGTCGCGCCGCTGTTGACCCAGCGCGCACAGGCCGGTGCGGTGCGCCGCTGTCACGGCGATCTGCACCTGCGCAATCTTGTGCTGCTCGACGGGCGGCCCGTGCCGTTCGACGCGCTGGAATTCGACGAGGTGCTGGGCACCTGCGATGTGCTGTACGATCTGGCCTTTCTGGTGATGGACCTGCGCCACCGCGGCCTGACCCGCGCGGCCTGCATGACGCTGGATGCGTGGCTGTTTGCCGCGAAGGGCAGCGAGGATGCGGGCAGCGCCGCGCTGCCGCTGTTCCTTGGCATCCGCGCGGCGATCCGCGCCATGGTCGAGATCCAGACCGCCCGCGCCACCCGCGGTGCCAGCGGCCATATCGACGCCGCGCAAGGCTTTCTGGATGACGCCTTGGCGGATTTCACGCCGCAGCCGCCGATGCTGCTGGCAGTCGGCGGCATGTCAGGGGTCGGCAAGACCACGCTGGCGCGCGATCTGGCAACGCTGGTGGGGCCAAGCCCGGGCGCGGTGCATCTGCGCTCGGATCTGGAACGCAAGGCGCTGGCCGGGGTCCAGCCGCTGGATCATCTGCCAGATGATGCCTATGGGGCCGCCGCGAGCACCGCCGTGTATGACCAGCTGATGCGCCGGGCGCAAACCCTGCTGGCCGCCAATCGCAGCGTGTTGCTGGATGCCACATGGCTTGCCCCGTCAGAGCGCCATGATGTGGAAACGCTGGCCCAGCGCGCGGGCGTGCCGTTCCGCCCCCTGTGGCTGGAGGCCGATACCGCGATCCTGCAAGCGCGCGTCACCGACCGGCGCGCCGATGCGTCCGACGCCACCGCAGAGGTGGTGCAACGGCAGACCTTGCAAGCGCAGTTGCCCGGCCACTGGCTGCGCATCGACGCCTCGGGCACGCCGGAACAGACGTTGTTGCAGGCCCGCGCCGCGCTGCACCCTTAGCCGTTGCGCACCGTGTCGATCATCAGCTGAACGTTCTCGGGGTCGGCATCGGGTGTGATGCCATGCCCGAGGTTGAAGATATGCGGGCCATTCTTCAGCGCATCAACCACGCGGCGGGTTTCGCGCACAAGGTCGTCTCCGCCTGTCACCATGTGCTTCGAGGCAAGGTTGCCCTGCACGCAGCCATGTGGCTGCACATGTTCGGCGATCCATTCCGGCGTCACACTGTCATCGACGGCGACGCAATCGGCCCCGGTGGCGGCGTGAAAGCCGATGTACTTGTCGCCGGCCTGACGCGGAAAGGCGATGACCGGCAGGCCCGGGTGACGCGCTTTCAGTTCCTGGGTGATGATCCGCGCCGGTTCCAGCGCGTAGCGGTCGAAATCCGCCCCACTGAGCGAACCTGCCCAGCTGTCGAACAGCTTGACCACCTCGGCCCCGGCGTCGACCTGTGCCGACAGATAGTCGATGGTGCTTTCGGTCAGCCGCTCGATGATCTTTTCGAACAGCGCCCGGTTCTCGGCCTTGAGCGCATGGGCCGGGCCCTGATCCGGCGTGCCCTGCCCGGCGATCATGTAGGTGGCCACCGTCCACGGTGCCCCGGCAAAACCGATCAGCGTGGTTTCGCCCGGCAGTTCCCGGCGCAGGATCCTGATCGTCTCGTAGATCGGGCCAAGCGTGTCGTGGATCATCTCGCCGCGGCCCAGCTTGTCGAATTCGGCGTCGGCGGTGATCGTCGACAGGCGCGGCCCCTCGCCGGTGACGAACCACAGATCCGCGCCCAGCGCCTGCGGCAGCAGCAGGATGTCGGCGAACAGGATCGCGGCGTCAAAGCCATAGCGGCGGATCGGCTGAAGCGTCACCTCGGCGGCCAGTTCGGGGTTGTAGCACAGCGACAGGAAATCACCCGCCTGTGCCCGCGTCGCCTTGTATTCCGGCAGGTAGCGCCCGGCTTGACGCATCATCCAGATCGGCGGTGTCGGCAGGGTTTCGCCCTTGAGCGCGCGCAGGATCGTCTTGGTCATTTCGCTGGCCTCCCGGTTGGTCACCGGGGCAATATGTCAATTCGCGCCCCATTGCCAGCGCCCCGCCCGCGACATAAAGCTTTGGCCATGACGCAAGAGCTTCCGACCCCCGCCCAGCCCCTCAAGATCGGCACTCGTGGCTCGCCTTTGGCGCTGGCGCAGGCCCATGAGACCCGCGCCCGCCTGATGGCCGCGTTCGATCTGCCCGAGGCGGCGTTCGAGGTGGTGGTGATCCGCACCACCGGCGACGACCGCGCGATGATCGCCGCCGACCGTCCGCTGAAGGAGATCGGCAACAAGGGGCTGTTCACCCGCGAAATCGAAGAGCAGCTTCTGTCGGGCGGCATCGACATCGCGGTGCATTCGATGAAGGACATGCCGACCGAGCAGCCCGCGGGGCTGGTGCTGGACTGTTATCTCCCGCGCGAGGATGTGCGCGATGTCTTTATCGCGCCGGGCGCTGCCGGGCTGGCGGATCTGGCACCGGGCACCGTGGTGGGCACCTCGTCGCTGCGCCGACGCGCGCAGTTGCTGAACCGGCGGCCCGACCTGAGCGTGGTGGAATTTCGCGGCAACCTGCAGACCCGTCTGAAAAAGCTGGATGACGGCGTTGCGGCGGCGACCTTTCTTGCCATGGCGGGGCTGAACCGCATGGGCATGAGCGACGTGCCGATGACGCCGATGTCACCGGACGAGATGCTGCCCGCCGTGGCGCAGGGTGCCATCGGGATTGAACGGCGCAGCATTGATGCCCGCGTCGCGGCCATGCTGTCGGCGATCCATGACGCACCCACCGCGACCCGCCTTGCCGCCGAGCGCAGCTTTCTGGCCACGCTGGATGGATCATGCGAAACGCCCATCGCGGCGCTGGCCGAGTTGAGCGATGATCAGCTGCGGCTGCGCGGAGAGATCCTGTCGCCGGATGGCAGCGCCTCCTGGGCGGACGAGATCAGCGGCCCCGCAACGCAAGCGGCAGAGCTTGGCCGCGCGCTGGCACGCAGCCTGCTGGACAGGGCCGGGCCAGAGTTTTTCGCCTGGCGCGATCCGCAGGGCTAACCAGTCTGCACCGACCGGGCACTGGCGGATCTTGGAAGACATCACGCCAGAGCGCCTGCCGGAATGGGGGGTCTGCTGCCGTCGTTCCGTGATCTGTTGCAATGCCGGGCCGGACCAATGCCCCGCCCGGCGCGGCATTACAGCGTCAGGATGGTCTGTCCCGTCGTGCCGCGCGCCTCGAGCGCGCGATGCGCGTCGGCGACCTGCTCCAGCGGGAAGCTCTGGCCGATGCGGATCTTGACCGCGCCGCTGGCAACCTTGTCAAACAGCATCGTCGCCATCTCCTGACAGGCGGCAGGATCGGCGATATGGGTGAACAGCGTCGGGCGCGTCAGCTTCAGCGAACCCTTCTGACCCAGAATGCCAAGGTTGAACGCCTCGACCGGCCCCGAGGCATTGCCAAACGAGATCATCATGCCCAGCGGCTTGAGACTGTCGAGCGAGCCCTCGAAGGTCGACTTGCCGACGCTGTCCATCACCACGTCGACGCCCTTGCCATCGGTCAGCTCGCGCACGCGGGCCGCCCAGTCTTCGGTGGCGTAGTTGATGCAGGCATCGGCCCCGTGTTCCAGCGCGAGGGCGCATTTCTCATCCGACCCGGCGGTGCCGATCAGGCGGATGCCTTCGGATTTCGCCCATTGACAGGCGATCAGCCCGACCCCACCCGCGGCAGCATGAAACAGCACGGTATCCCCGGCCTTCAGCGGCGTGGTGCGGTGGAACAGGTATTGCACCGTCAGCCCCTTGAGCATCATCGCTGCGCCTTCCTCGAAGGAAATCGCGTCGGGCAGCTTGCAGACCTGCGCGGCGGGCATCACCCGCGCCTCGGTATAGGCACCCGGAGGCACGCTGGCATAGGCTGCGCGATCACCGGGGGCGAGATGGCTGACCCCTTCGCCCACCGCTTCGATCACGCCAGAGGCTTCCATGCCCAGTGCCGCCGGCATCGTCATCGGGTACAGCCCCGAGCGCTGATAGCAATCGATGAAGTTCAGCCCGCAGGCCTTGTGACGAATGCGGATCTCGCCCGGTCCCGGCGCGCCGACCTCGCGTTCGACGATTTTCAGCGCCTCGGGGCCGCCATGGGCCTCGACGATCACGGTTCTGGCCATTGTAGTCCTCTCCTGTCAGTCCGGGTGCCCAGGATCATTCGCACGAAAGATCCCTGCCATGCGCCGGAAGCGATTGTTCCTGCGAAAAAGCCTCGGCGCTCAGGCCAGTTTCAGCACGATCTTTCCGATATGTCCCGAGCTTTCCATCCGCGCATGGGCCTTTGCGGCGTCCTTCAGCGCGAATTCGGAATCCATAACCGGCGCCACGCGCCCTGCCTCGAGCAGTGGCCATGCGTTCGCCTTGAGCGCCTGCGCGATGCGCGCCTTGGCAAGATCGCTTTGCGGGCGCAGGGTCGAGCCGGTGATGGTCAGCCGGCGCATCATCACCTGCGCAAAGTTCAGCTCGACCTTCGGCCCCTGAAGGAAGGCGATCTGCACCAGCCGCCCATCATCGGCCAGCGCCTTGACGTTGCGCGGCAGGTAATCGCCGCCCACCATATCGAGGATCAGGTTCGCCCCGCCCTCGGCGCGCAGCACCTCGACAAAATCCTCGTCGCGGTAGTTGATGGCGCGCTCTGCCCCAAGCTCGCGGCAGGCGGCGCATTTCTCATCCGACCCGGCAGTGGTGAACACCCGCGCGCCAAGCACCGAAGCCAGCTGGATCGCCGTTGTCCCGATCCCCGACGAGCCGCCATGCACAAGGAACCGCTCTGCGCCGCTCAGCCCGCCGCGCATGAAGACATTGGACCACACGGTAAAGAACGTCTCGGGCAGGCAGGCCGCCTCGCGCAGGCCAAGGGCAGCGGGCACCGGCAGACAATGCGCCGCCGGGGTCGCGACATAGTCGGCGTAACCGCCGCCCGGCAGCAGGGCACAGACCGCATCCCCCACCGCGGGCCAGTCGACGCCATCGCCAACCGCGACCACCTCGCCCGAGGCTTCGAGCCCCGGCAGATCGCTGGCGCCTTTGGGCGGTGCATAGCTGCCCGCGCGTTGCAGCGCATCGGGGCGGTTCACCCCGGCATAGGCCACGCGGATCACCACCTGCCCATGGCCGGCCTGCGGCACGGGGCGCTCGCACAGGCGCAGAACCTCGGGGCCGCCGGGCTGAGAAATCTCGACGGCACGCATCGTATCGGTCATTGGTCTTCCTATCTCGGCGCGGTCCAGCCGCCCGGAATATCATTCTGCGTCGCCGATCGCGGCGCGCGGATCTTGCCCAGCACCTTTTCCGGCCCGGCCAGCACGCGCTTCATCAGCGGGTTGCTCCGCAGCTTTGCCTTGGCCTTCTCGATGCGCATCACGTCTTCGATGCGGCGATCGAGAAAGGCCCAGGTCGCCTCTTTGTCGTCCGAATCATCGCCAAGCCAGTACAGCACCGTCGACGAGTACACCCCCGAAAGGCTCGCCCGCTTGCTGTACCAGTTGAAGTCGCGGGCGGTGTCGCCCAGCGCCTCCCAGATCCGGTCGGCGGTGCCCCAGATCAGCTTGGCGCCGTCTGCGGCATAGATCGGCAGGGCAAACAGCGTGGTGCCCCGGCGCACCGCCTCGCGGTCCTCGACCAGCGAGATGCGGGTGCGCACGGCGCGCGCCACCAGATCGCGGTAGCGCATCCCCTCGCTGTCCATTTCTGCAAGCTTCGCGGCCATTTCCGCGTCGCCGCGTCGGTGAAACGCCATTGCAAGATCGACCGCACCGCGTGGGAACAACCCCCGCGCCACCACGGGATCGACCCCGGCATCGGCCACGGCTGCGCGAAAGGTCGTTTCCGACCAGCCGTCAAAGGCCACGTGATTGAGCGCCGCGTCCAGCAGGCGCCCCGATATATCGTCCATTCTGGGATCTGACATTGGGCTTCCTCCTAAGACTCCATTATGTAGGAGCCTAGACAGTTTGGCAAAGCCTTGCTATACGGCGGCTTCCTGCAAATCCTTGCAACTCAAATCTAGAAAGGTGGTGAAAACCACATGCAGGTAAGTGTTCGCGACAACAACGTCGATCAGGCGCTCCGCGCTCTGAAGAAGAAGCTGCAGCGCGAAGGCGTGTTCCGTGAAATGAAGCTTCGGCAGCATTTCGAGAAACCGTCCGAGAAAAAAGCGCGCGAGAAGGCCGAGGCCATCCGCCGTGCCCGCAAGCTGGCGCGCAAGAAGCTTCAACGCGAAGGTCTCCTCTAAGACCTGCGCGGCGATCTTGCCGACATTGCGGGGGGTCAGCAGACCTTCCGACACCATGAAGACGACGACCCCCGGGGCCCTGCCTTTCGGGGGTTTGTCATTTTCAGCGGCGCAGCTTGCCCAGCAGCCGCCCCCAGCCGCCCGGCACCATCACCACGCTCAGCGCAAAGCCGGTGACGAACCCGGCAATATCGGCGATCCAGTCCTGCGAGCCGCCAAACAGCAGGCCGAACAGCAGCTGGATGCCCAACAGCATCCCGATCAGGCCGAACGCGCGCATCTGGCTTTCGCCCAGCATTCCGAGCCGCAGCCAGAGCAAATAGGTAAAGCCCCCGATCAGGCCATAGACGGGCGGGAAGGCCCCGATCAGCGGTGCTTGACTGGTTGCCAGCAGACCGTAGGCCAAAGCGCCCGTAAGGCTCGAGGCGAAGAAGATCGCCAGCAGGCGCACCGCCCCCAGCGCTTCGGCCACCATCTTGCCCATCGCCAGCAGCATCACCCCGGCAAAGGCGGCGTGGATGAAGCTGCCATGCACGAACGGGTAGCTGAAAAACCGCACCAGTTCCGATGCCGGATAACGCCCGGTCTGCAACATCCAGTCCAGCACCGGCGCGAAGAAGGCAAAGCGCTCCAGCGCGTCAAGCCGCCATCCCACCGCCGCCGGCCCGCCGATCACGCCATAAGAGCCCAGCGAAAACACCGCCTCGACCCCGACGATGACGATGCACAGCGCCATCACCACCGGCGGCACTGGGTTCAGAGGTGGTTCGTTGATCGGATGGACCATGTGCGGGCTCTTTCTTGACGCTATGCCGGGGCATGGGTAAGCCAACCCCACCCGAAGTTCCAGACGGAGTACCACACATGTCCGAGGGCACCACCGCCTTCACCCCGCGCGTCTTTTCCGGCATCCAACCATCGGGTGGCCTGACGCTCGGCAATTACCTCGGCGCGATCAAGCGTTTCGTGGACATGCAGGGCAGCGGCATCGAGACGATCTACTGCGTCGTCGACATGCACGCGATCACTGTCTGGCAAGACCCCGAGGCGCTGCGCCGCCAGACCCGCGAGCTGACGGCGGGCTATCTTGCCGCCGGGCTCGACCCGACGCAGTCGATTCTGTTCAACCAGTCGCAGGTGCCCGAGCACACGCAGCTGGCCTGGATCTTCAACTGCGTGGCGCGGATGGGCTGGATGAACCGCATGACCCAGTTCAAGGACAAGGCGGGCAAACACGCCGAGAAAGCCTCGCTTGGGCTGTTGGCCTATCCCGCATTGATGGCCGCGGATATTCTGGTCTACCACGCCACGCATGTGCCCGTGGGCGAGGATCAGAAGCAGCATGTCGAGCTGACCCGCGACATCGCGGCCAAGTTCAACCATGACTTCAAGACCGAGTTCTTCCCGATGACCGAACCGGTGATCGAAGGGGCGGCGACGCGGGTCATGAGCCTGCGCGACGGGTCCAAGAAGATGTCGAAATCCGATCCCTCGGATGCCAGCCGGATCAACATGACCGACGACGCCGACGCCATCGCGAAAAAGATCCGCAAGGCCAAGACCGATCCCGAGCCGCTGCCCGAAACCGCCGACGGGCTCAAGGAACGCCCCGAGGCGCGCAACCTCGTGAACATCTACGCCGCGCTGTCAGGCGAAACAGTGGCCGAGGTGATGGCGCAGATGGGCGGCAAGCCGTTTGGCGAATTCAAGCCGTTGCTGGCCGATCTGGCGGTGGACAAGCTGGCGCCGATCTCGTCGGAAATGGCGCGCTACATGCAGGATCCGGCCGAGATCGACCGCATTCTCAAGGACGGCGCCACCCGTGCCCGTACCATCGCCGCGCCGATCCTGCGCAAGACCTACGAGATCGTCGGGATGGTCGGCGCCTGAGCCGCATCGCCTGCTACGCGGGCTGATATCAGACGATCGGGCGCGCAACATGCGCCCGGTCGCGCTCCGCACCGGATGGTCCTTTGGCCCGACCATCCGGCGCGACACCAAAGGGTGAGCGTCTTTGCCCTAGATCCGGGCGGCCAGCCTCAGCGCATGGCTTGCATCGCGCGCACAGACCGGCAGCACCGGGTCATAGGCCGCGCGCAGCAACGCCGCGATCTGCGGATGCAGCACCACCCGGCCATCCTCGAGCTGCGCCAGCGGCGAGCGGTCCGAAAACGCCGCCTCGCCCCAAGCCAGCATCACCTGCGCCGCTTGCGACAACGCCAACTCCTCGGCAGGCTGCGCGGACAGGGCGGCATCCATGCGCAGGAACACGAAGCTGGCCTTGATCGCACCGTGTTTATCGAAGCGAAAGGCGCGATACTGGTTCGCTCCACTCGCCTGCAACCGGGGCACCAGCGTTTCGAGCCCGTTGATCATGCGCCCAAGGTCGGGCACATCCAGAAGCTCTTCCCAGTCGCGGAAAAAGAACATCATGACATTGGCGCCAAGCTCGGGGTCGCCATCGGTCATCGTGTGGGATGACATCGTGCAGAGCGCTTCGAACGCGCCCTTGATCAGGGACAGCGTCTCATCCTCGACCCCGAAAACGATCGGGGCCAGAGGCCGCCCCCAGCGGGCAAAGGAATACTCTCCGCTCCGGGTGAAAAGGCGCTCGATCTCCTGCGGTTGCATGGGGTCCTCCGGGTTGCGACTGCGCCGGCTTATAGGCCCGGCGCAAGGCGCGTTCAACGCCGCCCCCACAGCCTGCGGCGGCCGGGCGCGGGCTGGTCACGCTGGCGCTCGCGCAGGAAGACGAACAGCCCGGCCCCGACGATCAGCGCACAGCCGAGCCAGACGCTCAGCCCCGGCCAGTCGCCAAAGATCAGCCATCCCCACAGGATCGCCATCGGCAACCCGATATATTCGAACGGCGCGATCACCGCCGCCTGCGCCATGCGATAGGCCGCGCTCAGCGCATAGCCGACAAAGCCCGACAGCACCCCGAGCCCCAGCAGCACCAGCGCATCTTGCCTGTCCGGCATCACCCATGGGCGCAGCAGAAACCGCATGCTCTCGCTGTCGAAGCGATCCGCATAGCGCCCGTCACCGGCCGCCAGCCAGAACCCGAAAGACACCGCGAGAAACACCACCTGAAGATACACCGCCAGCACCGACGCCCGCGTGCTGATTCCCAGCTTGCGCGTCAGCACCTGCATCGCCGCGTAAAACAGCGCCGAGATCACCGGCAGCGCCAGCACGAGGCGCGACACCGTCAGATCCTCTTTCCAAGGCTGCTGCATCACCACCACGCCCAGCAACCCCACTAGCACCGCGCCAAGGCGCAGCGGCCCGACCTTTTCGCCCAGCAGCGGCACCGACAGCAAGGTGATGAACAGCGGCGCAACAAAGAACAGCGCCGTCGCCTGCCCCAGCGGGATCACCGCGACGGCAGCGTAATAGGTCATGTTGGCCAGCACGACCATCAGCCCGCGTAGCAGATGCAGCCCCGGTGTCGCCGTCCGCAGACTGGCCCAGCCGCCCTCAAGCTGCACCAGCGTCAGGGTAATGAGCAAGCCGCCCGCCGAACGCGCGGCGACGATCTCGTGCAGCGGATAGCCATCCGACAACAGTTTGATCAGCATGTCGTTGACCGAGATCGCCACGACCCCGAGACAGATAAAGAGGATGCCCAGTCCGGGCCGATCGTTCAGCGTTTTCATCGCCCAGCGTTAGCCCGGCGCGGGGCGGCGCGCCAGATCATTTGCACAGCAACGGCTCGGCCATCTCCCTGCGCCGCCATCATCCGCGCATTGGCGCTGTCGAACAGCCCGGCATGCCGCGCTCGTCTCTGCGCAATGGCCCCGTGCACCCGGGTCAATGCGACGGCCTTGCGCAGAGGTCATCACATCCCCCAATCGCGACAAACATGTCGTTTTCGAGCGCGACGAATCAGGCCCCCGGCCGCCAGCATTCCCCATCAGCGCATACGAAAGGCCAGACCATGCAGGAGCCCACATTCGACCCCGCCAGCGCACCGCAACTCGCGGCCCTGCTGTCACTGGCCTCTCTGGCGAATACCGCGGAAATCCCGCTCGAAGGCGGCGAGGATCCGGCCTTCGGCTCGGTCCGCTGGCGCACCCTGTTCAGCGCCGAACGCACCCCCACCAAGGGCATGGTTCTCGGCATCGCCGAATTCGGGCCGATGGGCACCTTGCTGCCGCATCGCCACGGCCCTGCCGAAATCTATTTCGGGCTCACCGGATCGGGCGTCGTGACCATCGACGGCATACCGCACATGATTGGCCCGGAAACCGCGCTCTATATCCCCGAAGACGCCGAACACGGCACAGTCGCCGGCACCGACGGCCTGCGGTTTCTCTACATCTTCCCGCGCGACAGCTTTTCCGAGGTCGAATATCGCTTTTCGGACGCCTGATCTGTGCGCAGGCGCAGGCCCATATCGCTCGCCAGATCGCGCGCGACAGCCTAGACAGAGGGCATGACCCGTATCGTGCCCCTCGCCGCAGCCAGCGGCCTGCCATTCTGGCGCCGCCCCATAACGCTGCTGTTCCTCATGGCCATCGCCATGCCGCTCAGCTTTGCCACTTGGTCGGCGCTGCTCAACAATTTTGTCATCGAGGCCGCAAGTTTCGATGGCGCCGACATCGGCCTGCTGCACACGGTGCGCGAAATCCCCGGCTTTCTCGCCATCGGCGTGATCCTTGTGCTGCTGGTGATGCGCGAACAGGCGCTGGCACTGACCTCGCTCGCCTTGCTTGGGCTGGCCACCGCCGTCACTGCATGGTTCCCGACCATGGGCGGCATCCTGACCATCACCCTGCTCAGCTCGGTCGGCTTTCACTACTACGAAACCGTCAACCAGAGCCTGCAATTGCAATGGCTGCCAAAGGACCGCGCCCCGCAGATGCTCGGCTGGCTGCTGGCGGCGGCAAGCGCCACAACCTTCGTCGCCTACGGCACCATCGTGCTGACGTGGAAGCGCTTCGATCTGTCCTACGATACGGTCTACATGGTCTCGGGCGGCCTGACGCTGGTCATCGTCGCGTGGTGCGCTTTTGCCTTCCCCCGTTTCGAAAGCCCCCACCCGCAGCGCAAGGAATTCGTCCTGCGCCGCCGCTACTGGCTGTATTATGCGCTGCAATTCATGTCGGGCGCGCGCCGGCAGATCTTTGTGGTCTTCGCGGGCTTCATGATGGTGGAACGCTTCGGCTTTTCGGTCGACGAACTGACAGGGCTCTACCTGATCAACCTCATGGTCAACTTCGCCGCGGCCCCCATGCTCGGAAAGGCAGTGCAGCGCTTCGGCGAACGCCGCGTGCTGCTGGTCGAATACGGCGGACTGGCGGTGATCTTCACCCTCTACGGCGGGCTCTACTGGTTCGGCTGGGGCGTGCTGCTGGCCTCGGTGCTTTATGTCATCGATCACATCTTCTTCGCCCTCGCCCTTGCGCTGAAAACCTACTTCCAGAAAATCGCCGACCCGCGCGACATCGCGCCCACCGCCGCCGTGGCCTTCACCATCAACCATATCGCTGCGGTCTTTCTGCCGGTGCTGCTGGGGCTGCTCTGGCTCGCCGCTCCCGGGGCGGTCTTCGGCCTTGCCGCCGGCATGGCGCTCACTTCGCTCGGCCTCGCCCTGCTGATCCCGCGCCATCCCGCCCCCGGAAACGAGACCATCTTCACCGCCCTCGTCCCGACCCCGGCCGAATAGCGCCCCCGGTTTCTTCTGGCCCCAAATATCCCGGGGGGCCCGAAGGGCGGGGGCAGCGCCCCCTGCGATACCGCGAACCCTTCCCAACCCCTGTCAAACGCGCTATCGGGCCTCGACCCATCCGGAGACCCGTCATGCCCAGAACCTGGACCGCCTTCACCAAGCTTTCCGACAAGGATGCCGCCGAGGCTCTCGGCGAGGCCCTCGAAGAGCTCGACCCCGAACCCACTGGCGTCGGCGTCTTCGAAATCGAGGATGGCTCCGAGACCTTCGAAATCGGCGCCTATTTCGTCGAAGCCCCCGATGGCATCGAACTGGCGCTTCTGGCCGCTGCCTTCGACGCACCGGCCTTCGTGATCTCCGAAGTCCCCGACACCGACTGGGTCGACAAGGTGCGCCGCGAGCTGACGCCGGTCGAGGCCGGGCGCTTCTTTGTCTACGGCAGCCATGACGCCGACAAGGTCCCCGACGGGTGCGAGCCACTGCTGATCGAGGCCGCCATGGCCTTCGGCACCGGCCACCACGGCACCACGCTGGGCTGCTTGCGCGCGCTGGACCGGCTCGCCACCGAAGGCTTCACCGGGCAAAGCGTCGCCGATGTGGGCTGTGGCACTGCGGTGCTCGGCATGGCGGCGGCGCGGATCTGGCCGAACCCGGTGATCGTCTCGGACATCGACGAGGTGGCTGTCGAAGTCGCCGAGGTCAACGTGCGCGCCAACGGCCTGTCCGGCAAGGTGAGCTGCGTCGAATCCGCCGGCTTCGCCAATCCCGAGATCACCGCCCGCGCGCCCTTCGATCTGGTCTTCGCCAATATCCTGATGCAGCCGCTGATCGACCTCGCGCCCGACATGGCGCGCCATATCGGCGAAGGTGGATACGCGATTCTCTCCGGCATCCTGACCCGTCAGGCCGACGAGGTCGTCGAGGTTTATGCCCGCAATGGCATCAATCAAGTCACCCGCGAGGTGATTGGCGACTGGGTGACGCTGACGCTTCGCAAAACCTCTTAGCTCCGGCGCCAGATACGATAAACCCGATACATTTGCCCCATTCGCGCCATATTCATTGCCCATATTCCGTCCCATCCGGTGGGGGTCGGATCGGTTCCTGAGGGTGTCATGGACAAGGTGGTTAAAGAGTTCGAGAAACGCCATCGCGCGGTGACAGAAAAGCACCGTAAGCTGGCGGAAGGGTATGTCACATCGCTGAACCGCAACGGCACGATCGAGCACAAGCCGATCCGCCGTGTCCCGTTCTTCAAGTTGCGGACCCTGCTGATCGCGGGCGCATGCTTCCTTGCTTTCAAGGGCTTGCTGCTCACCAGCCTCGGCGTCGAAGGCTACGAGGGCCACATCGGCAGGCTCGCCTCTGGCGGCATCGTCGAAAAAGCGGGGGCGTGGGTGATGTCGCCTGATCGCGCAAGCCTGTGGATCGCCGAAACAGTCCAGCGCATTCTCGCCTGATCGCGAGGGCGCGCCGCTCTTGTTTCCTAGCGATTGCGCATAGAAAAAGGCCGCGCCCTTCTGATCGAAGGACGCGGCCTTTTGTATCGCCTTGCAGCAGCTGTTACCAGCGTCCGCGGGCTACCATCTCGATGTCACCGCGGGTCAGGCCGATATCGTCCAGCTCACGGTCGGTCAGCGCATCAAGGCTCTTGCGGGTCAAACGGGCCTCGTGCCACTCGACAATCATGTCAGTGACAGCAGAGAAGAAGCGGTTGACGCCTGCTGCGATCTCGACCGAAACCGATGCGCCTTTTGCAGGGGCGGCACCGTAACCGGTGACGAAGACAGATCCGATGCGGCCGGCCAGGCCGGCGGTGCCGCGATCGGTGCGGAATGTATCATATGCCGACATGGGTCGTGTCCTTGTGTTGAAGTTTTCAAACTGCCTGATTTCTATGCGGAGGTAGTCGTGGAAATGCGTTCAGGCAATATGAGAGATTGCATGGTTCGTATGCAGTTTTCGAATAGCTCGCAGACCGAACATTCCGGCAAGAATCGCGCCCATATTTTGGTCAGAAAAGAGTCGCGTTTTCGCCTCCGACAGTCGCAAACAGGCTGCGCCGCCGCCTGAAATGGCATCGCCATCGCAAAGCCCGTCGCAACCCGCTTGGAGCGTGTTCGCGTTTCGTGCTAACACTGCCGTCAAACAAGCCAGAAAACGACATCGAGCAGGCGGGCAAACATGCGGGTATTGGGGATCGATCCCGGGCTAAGGCGCCTCGGATGGGGAATCATCGACATGGAGGGCAGCCGATTGCGGCATGTCGCCAATGGGGTTTGCGAATCGGATGGGGCGCAAGAGCTGGCCGAACGGCTGCTCTCGCTGCACCGCCAGCTCAGCGCGATCTTTTCTCAATTCACTCCGGACATGGCCGCCATCGAACAGACCTTCGTCAACAAGGACGCGGTCGGCACACTGAAACTGGGTCAGGCCCGCGGCGTCGCCCTGCTGGTTCCGGCGCAATTTGGCTTGCCGGTGGGGGAATACGCCCCCAACAAGGTCAAGAAGACGGTGGTCGGCGTCGGCCACGCGGACAAGGCGCAGATCGGCCACATGGTGAAGATGCAGCTGCCCGGCGTGCAGATCAACGGCCCCGATGCCGCCGACGCCCTTGCCATCGCCATCTGCCACGCGCATCACGTTGGCGGGCAGACCATGAGGATCAAGGCATGATCGGGCGCATCGCTGGACGCATCGAATACAAGGGCGACGACCACGTGCTGATCGACGTGCGCGGCGTCGGCTATATCGTCTATTGCTCTGACCGGGTGCTGGCAACGCTGCCCGCCCCCGGTGAGGCGGCGGCGCTTTATACCGACCTGCTGGTGCGCGAGGATCTGCTGCAGCTGTTTGGCTTTCCGACGCTGGTGGAAAAGGAATGGCACCGGCTGCTGACCTCGGTGCAGGGGATCGGCGCCAAGGCATCCTTGGCCATCCTTGGCACGCTTGGCCCTGACGGGGTCAGCCGCGCCATCGCGCTTGGCGATGTCAACGCGATCAAGGCCGCCAAGGGCATCGGCCCCAAGACCGCGCAGCGCGTGGTGATCGAACTCAAGGACAAGGCCCCGGCCGTCATGGCGATGGGCACCGGCACCGTCACCCTGCCCGATGACGTGCCCGATGACGTGCCCGATGAGGTTATCGAAGGCGCCCCTGCCCCCGCGCGCAAACCCGCCCCGCGCAAGCCCGCACCATCTGCATCGGCGCAGGCCGAGGCGCTGTCGGCCCTCGGCAACCTTGGCTACGCGCCCGCCGACGCCGCCGGAGCGGTGGCGCAGGCGGCACAAGACGCGCCCGAGGCGGGGCTCAACGATCTGATACGCGCCGCGCTGAAGTTGCTGGCGCCGAAGACCTGACATGACCGGACCAGACCCAACCCTGCGCCCCGAGCCGCTTCCCGAAGACGAAGGCCGCGCCCTGCGCCCGCAGATGCTCGGCGACTTTGTCGGTCAGGCCGAGGCCCGCGCCAACCTGCGCGTCTTCATCCAGTCCGCCCGCCAGCGCGGCGAGGCCATGGACCACACGCTGTTTCACGGCCCTCCCGGCCTTGGCAAGACGACGCTGGCACAGATCATGGCGCGCGAACTGGGCGTCGGCTTTCGCATGACCTCGGGGCCGGTGCTGGCCAAGGCGGGCGATCTGGCGGCAATCCTGACCAATCTCGAACGCAATGACGTGCTGTTCATCGACGAGATTCACCGGCTGAACGCCGTGGTCGAGGAAATTCTCTATCCGGCGATGGAAGATTACGAGCTGGATCTTGTGATCGGCGAAGGCCCCGCCGCGCGCACCGTGCGCATCGAATTGCAGCCCTTCACGCTGGTCGGGGCCACCACGCGGCTGGGCCTGCTGACCACGCCGCTACGCGACCGCTTCGGTATTCCGACGCGGCTGCAGTTCTATACGGTCGACGAGCTGAACCAGATCGTCACCCGCAACGCCGAAAAGCTTGGCGTGCGCGCCGAACCCGATGGCGCGCGCGAGATTGCCAGACGCTCGCGCGGCACGCCCCGCATCGCCGGCCGCCTGCTGCGCCGGGTGGTGGATTTCGCGGTGGTCGAGGGCAATGGCGTGGTCACGCGCGAATTGGCCGATGGCGCGCTGACGCGGCTTGGCGTCGACAGCATCGGCCTTGACGGGGCCGACCGGCGCTACCTGACGCTGATCGCCGAGCATTACCACGGCGGCCCGGTCGGCATCGAAACCATGTCGGCGGCCCTGTCCGAAAGCCGCGACGCGCTCGAAGAAGTGATCGAGCCGTTCCTGCTGCAACAGGGCCTGATCCAGCGCACCCCGCGCGGACGGATGCTGACACAAGGCGCATGGACCCATCTGGGAATGGCCGCGCCCAAGGTACCGGGGCAGTCGTCGCTGTTCGATTAATCCTCGTAGCGGCTGGCGAGGCTGTCGATCTTGCCCATCCGGTAGAGCTTGATTTCCCGCGCCAGCTTCAGCGTGGGTTTCGCCATGAAGCAAAGCGATCCGATGGTGAACAGCCAGATCGCCTGCGTCTCATATTGCTTCCAGAAGAACAGCACCGACCCGATGGTGAAACAGACCGCTGCCGCGAAATCCACTGCCGTGTGGGCGATTTCGAACAAGGCGTAAACGCGGCGCGTGTCGTGGCTGCGTTCACGGTTTTCGTGGCGGAAGAGTTTCATCTGGGCCTCCTGTTCGCAGTGAAGGCTAGGGACTGGACCAGCGAAGGCTTGCCTATCGCGACAACCCACCCCGGATCGTCGGCACATCCAGCGAGGCAAACCCATAATTCCGCAGCCAGCGCAGATCGGAATCGAAGAACGCCCGCAAATCCGGAATACCGTATTTCAGCATGGCGATGCGGTCGATGCCCATGCCGAAGGCAAAGCCCTGCCAGACATCGGGGTCGATCCCCCCGGCGGCAAGCACCTTGGGGTGCACCATGCCGGAGCCGAGCACTTCGAGCCAATCATCGCCCTCGCCCACCTTGACCGAGCCGTCTTTCCACTGGCACTGGATGTCGACCTCGGCCGAAGGTTCGGTGAAGGGGAAATGCGAGGCGCGGAAACGGGTTTTCACCGCCGTGCCGAAATAGGCCGAGAAGAACTCCTCGAGCACCCATTTCAGGTTCGCCATCGAAATGTCCTTGTCGATGGCAAGCCCTTCGACCTGATGGAACATCGGCGTGTGGGTCTGATCATAATCGGCGCGGTACACGCGGCCCGGGCAGATGATCCGCGTCGGCGCGCCGCCCGCTTCCATCGACCGGATCTGCACCGGCGAAGTATGGGTGCGCAGCACGTTGGGCGCACGCTCGTCGCCCTCGGCGCGATGCATGTAGAACGTGTCCATCTCGGCGCGGGCCGGGTGATGGCCGGGAATGTTCAGCGCATCGAAATTGTACCAGTCGGTTTCGATCTGCGGGCCTTCGGCGACGGCGAATCCCATGTCGGCAAAGATCGCAGTGCATTCTTCCCAGACTTGGCTGACCGGGTGAATGGTGCCGCTGCGACGGCCCCGCCCCGGCAGGGTCACGTCCAGCCATTCCGCCTTGAGGCGCTCGTTGAGCGCAGCGTCGGCCAGCCCGGCCTTCTTGGCGGCCAGCGCGGCGTTGATCTCATCCTTGAGAGCGTTGAGCTTCGGCCCCATGATCTGGCGTTCCTCGGGCGACATTTTGCCCAGCTCGCGCATCTTGAGACTGATCTCGCCCTTCTTGCCGACCGCCTGCACCCGCAGGTCTTCGAGCGTGGCCTCATCGCCAGCCGCTCCGATCAGGTCGATATACTTGTCGCGCAGGTCATCCATGGTCGGCACTCTCGGGTAAATATCTTGCGCAATCCCCTATCGGGACAGGCACGCCGGTGCAAGCGCGATGCCCCCGTCAGGGCGATTGCGCGTCCCGTTGCGAGACGCTAGAACGGCGCTGCGCATGGTCCGTTAGCTCAACTGGATAGAGCAGCTGACTTCTAATCAGCAGGTTGAGGGTTCGAGTCCTTCACGGATCGCCAAGCGCTCATTAGTTGCCAATGAAGCATAAGCTTGCACGTTTTGGCGGTTTCCCATGCACACCCCCTGTCAAGAGGCTTGGGCTGCGGTGTCGAAGGTTTCTTCTAGTACACTGGGATGGAACGGTATTTCAGCATATCCCATGGCTAGCGGTTGCTTTCCTTCCTGAGATTTCAGGAATGCCACAACCGGCTCAACAGCGTTGCGAAGATAGACCGGTCCGACATCCAAGCCGTTCGGGCGGAACGGCTGGACCCCCTCGCACTGCAGAACGGCCTGAATCGTGTTCAAATGCGCACCGGTTTCGGCCGACAAAAGCGTTGGTGTCGTATAGCTGGCCTCAAACGCAGCGATTTCGTCCCGGCTCGTTCGCCATTCCCGACGCTTGGTCGTGGGATGGCTCTGTTGCACAAAGCCTGTGAGGGATTCACCTTGCGAATCCAGTGCGATAACTGGAGGGGATGAGCAGACCGAC